>QNYP01000144.1 GCA_003978675.1 Hydrogenothermus sp. | reverse complement strand
TGATTTTTTACATTACCTTTCAAAATTTAAATTCACAGGAAATCTATATGCATTTGAAGAAGGAGAATTTTTCTTTGCAAATGAGCCTGTTGTTGTTATAGAAGCTCCGCTAATAGAAGCTCAAATTATAGAGACATTTTTAATAAATACACTTCAGATTCAAATTTTGGTTGCAACAAAAGCTTCAAGATGTTTTATAGCTTCTAATAGCAAAGTTTTAATAGATTTTGGATTAAGAAGAGCCTATGGAACAGACGCAGGATTAAAGTCTGCTAGGGCCTCTTATATTGGTGGATTTTCTGGAACCTCAAATGTTTTAGCAGGAAAGATTTTCAACATTCCAATAGTTGGAACAATGGCTCATTCCTTTATATTATCTTTTGAAAATGAAGAAAAAGCATTTGAAGCCTTTGCTAAAAATTATCCAGAAAATAGTGTTTTACTTATTGATACCTTTAACACTATAGAAGGTGCTAAAAAGGCTGTTGAAACTGCAAAAAAACTTGGTATTAAACTAAAAGGTGTCAGAATAGATAGTGGCGATCTCTTGGAACTTTCAAGAGAAGTTAGAAAAATATTAGATGAAAATGGTTTTAAAGATAGCATAATAATAGCAAGTGGTGGAATTGATGAGTACAAAATTGAATATCTAGAAGAAAATAATGCTCCAATTAATGGCTATGGAGTAGGAACAAAATTAGTAGTTTCTGCGGATGTTCCTTATCTAGATTGTGCTTATAAGTTAGTCCAATATGATGATAGACCTGTAATGAAATTAAGCTCAAAAAAGGTTTATTTACCTTCTAAAAAGCAAGTATTTAGAAATTTTGAAAATGGCTATTTTAAAAAAGATATTATAGGTTTATTTGATGAGAGTTTAGAAAAACCAATGTTAAAGCAAATTATCAAAGACGGAAATCTAGTCTATAACTTACCTGATATAAAAGAAATTAGAGAGAAAACAATTAATTCTTTAAAATCTTTACCTAAAAATCTTAAAGATATACAAAACGAAGAGCCTTATATCCCGCAAATTTCAAAAAATCTAAAAGAGGTTGTCCAGAAGGTAAAAAATTTGTTAGTATAAAGAAAAAAAGGAGTTTTTTATGAAAATTAAATTTTTAATTACATTTTTATTTTTAGTTTTAACATTTTCACTTTCATTTTCTCAAAATAAGTATGCTTATGTAGATTTACTAAAAGCAATGAACCAGTCCCAAGAAGGAAAAAAATTAAGAAAAGAAATAGAAGAAAAATTTAGTTATTACCAATCTAAAGGAAAACAGATAGAAGAAAAAATAGGAGAGCTCAAAAAACAGTTAGAAAGCCCACTACTAAGCGAACAAGCAAAAAAGGAAAAGGAAAAAGAAATCGAAAAACTAAGAGCAGAAATTCAAAAACTAACAATAGAAGCTCAAACCGTTTTAAATGATATGAAAAAAAATGCGGAAAATAAATTAGTTAAGAAAATAAAACTAGTAGTTAAAGAATATTCTCAAAAAAATAAAATTGATATAGTATTTTTCAATGCAATGGTAAGTCCAATTTTATACGCAGACAAGAAAATTGACATAACAGACGAAATTATAAAACTATTAGATGGTAAGCAAGATGAGAATAAGTGAAATTGCAAAAATATTTAATCTAAAGGTAGAAAACTTAAAGGAAGATGTAGAAATAACTTCTGTTTCCAGTTTAAATAATGCAAAAGAAGGAAGTATTACATTTGTAGCAGAAAAAAAGCACATAAAAGAAGCTTTAAGCACTAAAGCATCTGCAATTATTACAGTTGAGTATATTGAAGGTTTAGATATTCCTCAACTGATATCTGAAAATCCTAAAAATGTTTTTTATAAACTAATAGATATTCTGTATAAAGAAGAAGACAAAACTCCTTCCATAAGTAAAACAGCTGTTTTAGGACAAAATGTAAAAATTGGGGAAAATGTTTATATAGGTGATTATGTTGTAATTGAAGATAATGTAGAGATTGGAAACAATACAAAAATTTATCCATTTACTTATATAGGAAAAAATACAAAAATTGGTGAAAACTCAATTATTTATCCAAGGGTAAGCATATACAAAGACACAACCATTGGAAAAAATGTAATTATTCACTCTGGGGCAGTAATAGCTTCAGATGGGTTTGGATACTATCAGGAAGAAGGACAGCATAAAAAAATTAAACATATTGGTAAAGTAATTATAGAAGATAATGTAGAAGTTGGAGCAAATACAACAATTGATAGAGCCATGCTTGATGAGACTATTATAAAGAAAGGAACAAAAATAGATAACCTTGTAATGATAGGTCATAACGTAGTTATAGGTAAAAATACTATTCTTGTTTCTCAGGTAGGGATTGCTGGAAGCTGTAAAATTGGTAATAACTGTATATTAGCAGGTCAGGTAGGAGTAGCAGACCATATTAGTATTGTTGATAATGTAATAATTACTGCTAAATCTGGTGTTGGAAAAAATATAGAAAAAGCAGGAATATATGGTGCTAATATACCTGCTATTGAGTGGTCAAAATGGAGAAAAATATTAATGTATCTATATAAGCTCCCTGAACTTGTAAAAAAATTATCCCGTTAACGCTGAAGATATAGCCTCTAAATTACCTGTTGCAAGCATTAATCCTAAGATTATTAGTAATGCTCCTCCAACAATCTCTACAATTTCAAAGAATTTACCAAACTTTTGAACCATTTTTAAGAAAGCAGTCCATAAAACACCAGCCAGTATAAAAGGTATTCCAAGTCCTAAAGAGTAAGCTCCAAGTAGAAGCATTCCTTTTCCTATAGACTCCTCATTCATAGCAAGCATTAGTATAGAACCAAGAATTGGCCCAATACATGGACTCCATCCTGCTCCAAAAGTTAAGCCAATAAAATAAGAACTTAAAACAGAAGCTTTTGTGCTTTTTTCTACCTTAAATTGTTTATATAAGAATTCATGAACTTTTAAGAAATAAAATGCCATCACAATAGCCCATATACCTGCAAGTGTAAAGAAAGTATCTTTAGAAAAAATATTAAAACTAAATAATGCAAAAATTATTAAACCTATTGAATACATTAATTTTTCAAAATTTGGTCTTATAAATAGGCCTGTAAAATGAAGACCAAAGAATACGACCAAAGCTCCACCTACTTTAGCTATGTATTCTTTATATTCTACAAATAATTGACCAATAAAAGATGCAGAAGCTCCCATTAGTATAAAAACTGTAGAAAAACCTGCTACAAAGAATAAAATTGGTATAATTGCTTTTATGTTAAATTTTTGTTCTTCATCTAAAGCAGTAGCATTAGCCCCTGTAATATAAGATAAATAGGCTGGAACAATAGGTAAAACACAAGGAGATACAAAGCTTAAAAATCCAGCTATAAATGCTGCCCAAATTGTAATATTTTCAAACATTGATTACCTCCTATTCAGATAAAGCTTTATCTATAGTTTTTTTTAGCCTTTTTAAAGAAATTTCTCCTAAAATTATTTTCCTGATTTTTCCTTCTTTATTTATAACATAAGTTGTAGGTGTTCCTATAATTCTATAATTTTTTCTTACATCAAAATTCCCTATTAAAACAGGTATATCAAATCCCCATTCTTCTTTTGTTCTTTTTATTTCCTCTAAATCCTTGGTATTTATGACAATAGCGTAAAATTTTACAGGTTTATTATCGTATTCTCCTTGAAATACAGATATTTGAGGAAGTTCTTTTTTACAAGTCCCACATTTTGTTGACCAGAATATTAAGACTACAACATTTCCTCTTAAATCGCTTAATTTTACAATTTTTCCATTTTCATCAGGAAGAGAAAAATCTTTTGCTTTTATTCCTTTTGCAAAGGATATATTTACTAGCAAAAACATTAAAAACAGGCCAAGAAAAACTCTTACCACTATTTTCTATAGGAGAAACAAGTGGTAAGAGTTTTTCTTGGCCTGTTTTTAATGTTTTTGCTAGTAAATATATCCT
>QNYP01000177.1 GCA_003978675.1 Hydrogenothermus sp. | reverse complement strand
TTTTTTGCCCCTTTTTATTCTAGATTATCCTTTCCTATTTCATTAATAATTATTTCCCTTAAATCTTCTACTGGCTGGATATACTTTGTAGGTAAATCTTCATATACAATATTTAAACTACAACCTCCCTCACAATACGCATAATCAAGTTCTATTACAATATCCTTTACAGGAGGTAATTTTATTGTTGTCTTTGTTTCTATTTGATTTATTAATTCTTCAATTGTATCTTCTTCTGGAAAATCTACTTCATAAAAAGAAAGCAAAGATTTAAGATAACATTTAGATGACTCTTGCAAAAGAAAAAAGGACATATTTAATTCAAATTTTTCTAGATTTTCTTTTACATCATGAAGAAATGAATCAGCTTTTAGAAAAAATTCTTTAAATTTATCCATTTTTGACAAACTTTAGTAAATTTCTATCAATATCTTCTTTTGCTTCAAACAATATAAGCCAGTTTTTAAATTCATCTCTATCAATTTGTCCAAGTTTATACTTTGAATAGAGTTTTTTTAGGTCATTATTTATATTTTCTTCTAAATTTTGCTTTAAGAAATTGTCAAAATCACCTTTCCAAAATATAAAATCAGATTTTAAGGTAGATATCTTTTCATCTATAAGACTTTCTATATTATTTAAAGTTTGACCATTATATAAAGCTGGATTATTAAATAGTTTTCTTAAAAATATTTCTAGCCCCTCATATAACTTTTCTTTATCTATTGCTATATCTTCTTCCAACTGAGGAATAAAATTATCAAAATCCTCTAGAGAAAAATTTTCAAAAAAGACTTCAGGAACTAAATTTTCTAATCCTATTAACCAGCAAACAGCATCTATCTTGTCTGTTTCAGAAACTTCTCTTTGTTTTGCCTCTTGAAAAATTTGTCTTTGAATATCTTCCTGTTTCAAATACTCTTTTCTATTTTCTGATAATAATTCATCTTCTATTGCTAAATTTATTAGATACTCTTCCTCTTTCTCATCAGATAAAACTTCTTTAACAAACTTTTTTGCTTTCATTAGATATTTAGTTCTATCTTTACTTAAAATTCCAAGAGTTTCTTTTTTTCCTGTGTAATGCTGATAAAGCCCACTAAACAATATATTTATTAAAAAAGCAAGATTTTTTTCATCAACTATTAAAGTTTTATCTTTTTCTTTTAAGATTTCATCTAAAGGGATAATTTCTTCGTATAAAGCTCTATCTAAAAGCAAAAATAGAAAATAGTCTAAAATTGATAAATAATAAGAAACCCCTTCTTTTATTAAACTTCCTTCTGTCCAGATACTAAATAAAATAAGATGTTTTTTTTCAGAGTTTAATTCATTAACCCTTTCTTTTAAAAACTGGTATAGATTAAAATCTGTAATTATTGCATGTCTTTTTGGTATTTTGTGGTTATGGTAAGGGAAATATAAAGGTGAAGGAGATGGAATTCTCTCGTTTATAGCATCAGTCAACACTAAAAATAAAACTTTTTTTATACTATCCGTTTCTAAATTTATTCCTGCTTTTTCAAAAACCTCAGCAACTAATTCTCTTATTTGCCATTTTGAAAGTTTATTTTTATTTATTAAATCATTAGTAAACCTGACAATTTTAAGTTTTTCCTCGTAAAAGTTGTTTTCTTTAAATAGTTCTTCAAGAGATTGAAATTTTTCTTCTTCTGTTTTTAAAAATTTAACAACCTCAATAGCTAAATCTTGCATTTATAACCTCGAAAGTCCAATTATAACTACCTTATATACAAAAAACAAAGTAGTTATAAAAAAACCTACTGTTAAAGAGGTTAAAAATTTTCTCCAAAAACCAGACTTTTTTTCTTTATCTAAAATAGTCCATACAACAAAAACTAAAGCAGAAAAGAATATAATCATTCCTATTAAAAGACCAATGTTATCACTAAACCATTCTCCAACTGTAGGAAGTTTTTCTGGATTTAAACCATAGGTTTGTTTTTCCATTTTATCTCACCCATACATATTCTGTTCTTTCTGGACCTGTAGAAAGCATAACTACAGGTGTACCTGTTTCTTCTTCTATTATTTTAATAAATTCCCAAGCTTCATCTGGTATATCTTCTTTTCTCTTTATTCCTTTTGTAGATTTATCCCAGCCTTTCAAAGTTTTATAAATAGGTTTGCATTTTTCTAATATTTTTAGCTGGGCTGGGAAGTCCCTAATTTCTTTTCCTTCATACTCATATGCAACAGCAACTTTTATTTCATCAAAGTGGTCTAAAACATCTAATTTTGTAATAATAAGACCATCCATTCCGTTTATTCTAGATGCAAATTTAAGAGCCACTAAATCCAGCCAGCCAGTTCTTCTCGGTCTTCCAGTGGTTGTTCCATATTCAAAACCTTCATCCCTAAGCTTTTGACCATCTCCATCTAAAAGTTCCGTAGGAAATGGTCCAGCTCCAACTCTAGTTACATAGGCTTTACTAACCCCATAAACTTTAGCAGTTCCAATTAGTTTCGGAGAAACCCCAGTTCCATTACAAAGTCCAAGTGCAGATGAGTTTGAAGAAGTAACATAAGGGTAAGTTCCCATATCTATATCAAGCATTGTTCCTTGAGCACCTTCAAATAAAACTTTTTTATTTTCTCTAAGGGCTTTATCTAACATTAAAGATGTATCTGCAACTAAGTTTTCAATTTTTTCAAACATTTTTAAAGTCTGAAAGTAAACCTTATTTATATCTATATCAAATCTTTCACCGTAAACTTTTTCTGCTATTTCTTTCGCTTCACTAACTGATGCTTTTAACCTCTCTCTAAAGTAAGGAGGGTCAAAAAGATCTGCTATTCTTATACCAGTTCTTGCGTATTTTGCCATATAAGCAGGACCTATTCCTTTAAGAGTAGTTCCTACTTTATTTTTTCCTTTTGCTTTTTCAGAAAGTCCATCAAGTATTTTATGATGAGGAAAAACTATATGAGCTCTATCACTAATAAATAATTTACCTTCAAAATCACCGACAACATCTGAAACCTTTTTCATTTCCCTTAAAAGTTCTTCTAAAGCAATAACTACACCATTGGTAATTATATTTTTCTTTCCTTCATGTAAAATTCCAGAAGGGATTAAATGGAGAGCATACTTTTTATTCCCAACAATCACTGTATGCCCAGCATTACTTCCACCTTGATAGCGAACAACATACTCATACTCAGGTGCAAGTAAATCCACAATTTTACCTTTTCCTTCATCTCCCCATTGGCTACCAAGGATTACTAAAGAGTTTGACAATTGTCTACCTCCTTAATCTTCATCTATATAAGTAAATTCTTTAATATCTTTTCTTTTCCAATGACCAAGTGATGGAACACCTTCAATAAACTGTTTTTGAATATTGATTAATTTCTCTATGCCAATTTTTCCATACTCAATCATCTGATTAAATTGTTCCTGAGAAAAAGTAAACTCCTCGCCAGTTGCTTGAACCTCAACAAACTCTCCACTTCCTGTCATAACTAAATTCATATCAACTTTGGCTGATGAATCTTCTTTAAAATTTAAATCTAAAACAACTTCATTACCTACTATACCTGTAGAAATTGCTGCTACATAGTCTTTTAAAGGATTTTTTTGAACTACTCCCTGTTCTGTTAATTTTATCATCGCATCTGCAACTGCAATAAAAGCTCCAGTAATAGAAGTTACTCTTGTTCCTCCATCTGCTTGAATCACATCACAGTCAACCCATAAGGTTCTTTCACCAAGTTTCTTTAAATCAACAACACCTCTTAAAGAACGACCTATCAACCTTTGGATTTCTTGAGTTCTACCAGAAGGAGCACCTCTAACAACTTCCCTTATATTTCTACTTTCTGTTGAACGAGGAAGCATAGAATACTCAGCAGTTATCCAACCTTGTCCAGATCCCCTTAAAAAAGGAGGAACTTTCTCCTCTATAGAGGCTGTAATTATAACTTTGGTATTACCAACCTCTATTAAAACTGACCCCTCTGCATAAATGTTAAAATCCCTTGTTATTTTTACTGGTCTTATTTGTTTAGGCTTTCTGCCATCAGGACGCAAAATATTCCTCCCAAAAAAGACCAGTAAAAATAACAAGGGATTTTAACATTTATGCAGAGGGGTCAGTTTTAATAGAGGTTGGTAATACCAAAGTTATAATTACAGCCTCTATAT
>QNYP01000176.1 GCA_003978675.1 Hydrogenothermus sp. | reverse complement strand
TAGGTTCTGTCTGATAATGCTATGTCTTCTTTTTTGTTTCCACATCTACTACACACTTTTGTTGTAGCTTCATATTTGTCCACAGGTATAAGGGTCTCTATGTTTTGTTTTAACATAGAAATTATTCCCCCTATACCTGTGTTTTGTATCTGCTTACCAAATAATCCACTGTGCCAGTTTTTTATTTGTTCCTCTTGGATTAACACATATTCGTATATCTTTAGTAGTGACAGTATCTTGTTTTTTATGTCTTTTCTTCTGTTATAGATTTTTTGGTGCTGTCTTTGGATTTTTTGTTTTGTTTTCTGGTAGTTCTTGCTTCCTTTCTGCTGTCTTGATAGTTTCTTTTGCAATTTCTTTAGTCTTTTTGTTTCTTCTACAGTGTAGTTTATTTTTATCCCATTGGATAGGGTTAACTGGTGTTTTATTCCAAAGTCTATTCCTATTGGTTTGTTTATTTTTTCCTGTTTTTGTTTTTCAGTTTGTTTATCTATATAGCAGGTTAGATATATGTAGTATCCATCAGGTTTCTTTATCAGTTCTGCTTTTGCTATGTCGCAGTTTTCTGGTAGCTGTTGTAGTCCTAATACTCTTACAGGTTTTTTTAATCCTTGCAGTTTTATCCTGTTTTTGTCTTTTAATACTTTGAATGTTATTTCATTTTGCTTTAGTGGGATATTTCTATAATCTGATTTGAATTTTAGTTTTCCTACTTTTATTCCTTTTTGTTTTGCTTTTGATAGGTCTGATAGGTTTTTCTTTATTCTATCTAATATCCCTTGTTTCATTTGGGATGATAAACAGATTATATCTCTTGTTTCAATACCCTGAGGTGTTTTTACTTCTACTTGCTTTATTTTTTCTGTTTGTGAGTTTAATCTATTTTCTATGTCTGCAATGGTGTAGTTATACAACCATTTTGCTTCTAGGAATACTCTTTCAAGCCATTGTTTTTGTTGTTTGTTTAGATTTGAGTATGAGATTTTTAGCTGATATACTTTAGGGATTTGATTTTTTCGTTTTTCTTTGGTCTTTTTTAGACTTTCTTTTATTCTCTGTTTTTTATCTAAAACTGTTGTAGTCATTTTGAAAACCTCTATAATATTATAGCAAATTAACGATTAAAGGGTTTTGAGAGTTTCTGACGAAACTCTCTGCCATTCATCCCAGTTTTAAAAAACTGGGCTTTCTGGCATTTTTTCTGTAAATTTTTCATCTACAAGAAAGTCTCCTTTGTCTAAGTAATGGATTTTATGTTTATAAGAAACCATAGATGCAAAGAATGTTTCCCTAATAGTTCCTTTATCTGGATTTAAACATAGAGCTTTAAACAAATTTGTATTTGCAAGATATAATTTGTCTGGTTTTCTAACAGATTTAAACCTTTTTGCTTCGTGGGTTATATGCATTATTAAATCTGCCCGTGATAGGTAGTCTATATATTTATAAAGTGTTGCTTTTGATATGTTTGAGATATTTGCGAGCTTTTCGATGGAAAGTTCTAAAGGTTTTGATATACATATTGTAGATAAAAGTTTTTTTAATGTGTGTATCTTTTCTATGTTGATTTTATAAATCTCAGCAAGGTCAAAATACAAACTTGCGTCTATAGTAGCTTGCAACTTATCTAGAAATTTTTCTTTGTCTTCTATAGAGAAAGGATACGCTCCGTATGTATTGTATTCATCAAATAGTGCGAGAATTTTATTGTTTTTTAAAAGTTTTATGATTTCTTCTGATATTATTTGATGGTTGTTTAATATTTCTTCTAATGAGATTTGTTTTATTTTTATGTTATAAAAAAGCTCTATGAACTCTCTTAAGGACAATATGGGAAGTTTATACATAGAAAACCTTCTCATAAGGTCTAGGTTTGTTATTTGAATAGCTGAAGAACCTGAAAAATATATCTTTATGTCTAAAAAGTCATATGCCGATTTTAGATGTTTTTGAAAATCTTTTATTTTATGTATTTCATCTATAAATATTATTTTGCCCCCTTTCTTGCTAAAAAAATCCAAAAACTCAAATAGGTTTAGGTCTGTAAATATAGGATGGTCGCAAGAGATATAAAGGGCTTCTTTGGTAGGTAGCTTGAAACTCTTTAATACTTGTAGCATTAAGGTTGTTTTTCCAACACCTCTTGCACCATAAATTCCTATTATTTTTGAAGTGCTATTTTTGATGTTTGTGTATAGAAACCTTTTATAGGTAGGTAGTTTTTGGTTTGTTTTTGTGAAAGAAAGTTGTAATGCTTTTTCAAATAGTTCTTCCATTAGTTCACTCTATTAAACTAAATTAATTATATTAAGTATATCACAGTAAACTTTACTATCTAAAAGTTATGTGGCAATTCCCTAAAAAAAGCGGGAGAATGCAAGGAAAAAATAAACCAAATACAAGCAACACTACAAATGGAAAAGGGACAACCAGCTTGATCCCATCATTTAGTTAACCTATTTAACGAAAGGTAAAATTTCCTTCAATACTGCTTTATCTTATACAAAAAATAGAGATTATGTTAAAGATAGATTGTGGTGCTGAAAAAAAATTAAACAAATTAAATTTTAAAGTAAAATTTGTTTTTTCTTTTTTTTATGTAATTAGCAACAAACTTAATATAAGCTTTTGATTTTTCCTTGTCTCTGTATTTTTTTATCTTTTTTAATTTATAGCCTTTTTCTTTAAGCTCTATAAATTTTTCTATTCTTTTTTGAGTTATTTCCTCTAATTTTATTCTCACTTTCTATTTCCTCTATAATTTCTTTTAATTTATTTTCAACAAATTCTTTTTTAGCCCTTTTGTATAAATAATCTATATCTAATTTCTTTTTATATCCGCTTAAAAGAATTTGTGCTAATTCGCAATCACTTTCAGGTTTCCAATGAACACAAGCATTTAATCTATCAATAATTAAATCTTCAATAGTGGATTTAATAGTTTAAGGATAGTGATTAAGGATGAGATAATTATGAAAATTGAATATTATTCTGATACAGACACACCTTATATAGAAATAAGTAATACTCCAAGCATTACTCATTCCAATATTAAAAAATATCTTGTTAGTCTTTCATTTATTTTTATTAATTCTCTGAATCCAAACTTTGTATAAAACTTTACCAAATTTGGTTTTCTATCTGGATACGAAATATCTAAACAAACTAAATGCCCTCCTACTGCTGTTTGTGCTTCTTTTATTTTAGCTAGAGCTGTTTTTATAATTTCATTCCCTGATAAATCTTTTTTAAAATACCTATCACTTCTTGCTAATTGACCTATTAAGTAAGTAAATAGAAAATCATTTTTTGGTTTATAACCTTTGTTTAGTTTCTTTTTTAAGTTATTGCTATTTATTCCTTTGATACTTACTACATCCAAGCCTATTGAAAAATATCCTGCAACTTCCTTATTTTCTAAGTCTATCCATAGGTAAGTGCGACTTATTTTTCGTTTTTCAAACTCTATTGCTTTATTTTTCAAGAAATTTTCTATATCTATATCTTTTTCACAATAAAAAGTATTTAATAATCTTTGAACTTTATCTTCATTTTGAACAGAAAGTAAGAAATTCAGAGAGATAAATTCTACAGAATTTGAATCCATTCTAAGACTTTTTTCTTTCCTTCTTCTTCCCTAAGTTTTACTTTCTCTATTTCTTCTTGAGATATATGGTAATGTTTACTTTTGTCTTCTAGATGACTTATAAGTTTTTCTACAATATCTTTATCTTTTTCCGTAAGCTCTATATGTATAAAAAAACTTTCTGTTGCCATTTTAGGTTTTCCTTTATATCAGAATTTATTTAATTATAATCTAATATTACCTAACCTGCTGTCAACTATTATTCAGGTATACCACCACTATCACCACTACTACCCCCAACAGGTGTATAATTAACCACAACAGGTTTAGAAGCATTAACCTGAACAGGTATATTTGTTTTTATTTTAAAGCTAAATAATTCCTTTAACATGTCTATCAAGTTTTCTTCATACTGCTTTGCTTCTTCTACTTTTTCTTGTAGTGGTGGTGTTTGGGTAGTTAAATCAGGTATATCTTGATTAAATGCAGTTTCTACTGTAGAACAGTCTACATTAGCAAGTGGTAATCTTGTTTCCCCATCCCAATAAACTGCTAATTTTCCATCTTCAGTTTCTTTTAATATTTCTCCTGTTTGCTGTGCTTGAGGTT
>QNYP01000175.1 GCA_003978675.1 Hydrogenothermus sp. | reverse complement strand
CTGGTTAGATAAGCTATCAAGACCTGTGAAACTTAATTTATTTGGCAAGTATTCGGCGAGTGTCTTAAAGGACATAGCCGATAGTATCTCCCTATCATCTGATAGGCGAAGGGCATTTTCAGAAACATTTTGTTAGATTTTACTATGTTTTATTATGTTTCTGAGGTGTCCAAATATAATTTCTTTTAATTGATAAGTTTAATTTTCAATTTTTTCAATGGGTATGTTAGTATATTTATAAATTTATCTAATTTGAGGCAAGAAATGAGGGGTTTAATACTTGCAGTTTTAATTTTTATGAATACATCTTTTGCTTCTATAGTATTTAAGCCAAGCAAAGAAGTTTATAGAAAAGGTGAAAACGTTTGCTTTTATATAAAAAACAATACAAATAAAGAAATAATTCTTCCATCTTCTGCTCCTTGGGTTGTGTTTGAAAATGATAAGCTTTTATTTGCTCCTGTAGCAACACAACAGATAGTAAAAATAAAACCTAAACAAAAAAAGAAATGGTGCTGGAATCAAAAGGATTTTGATAAGAATGAAATACTTTCTGGAGAATACACAATCAGGTTAACAGTTTTTGAAAATGGAAAAAGAAAGTTCCTTACATTTAAGGTGAAAATACAGCCAAACTACTCTGATGCACAATAGTTTTATAAAATATACTTTCATTTTTGGCATAGCCACATTTATTAGTCGTATTTTTGGTTTTATAAGAGATGCAGTTATAGCATTTGTTTTTGGGGCAAATAGCCTAACAGATGCTTTTTTTGTTGCGTGGAGACTTCCTAATACATTGAGGCAAATTTTTGCAGAAGGTGGATTTAATGCAGTTTTTATACCTATATACACGTCCTTAAAACAATCTAATATAGATGATGCCCAAAAATATGTATCTTCTATGTTTTCATACTATACCCTTGTTTTATCTATAATAACTATTTTTGCAGTTATTTTTTCTGAAGTTATAGTTTTAGTAATTGCCCCAGGATTTGCAAAAAATAGTGAAATTTTAGAAACTGCATCTAATTGTGTAAAAATTGTCTTTCCATATCTTATACTTATTGGCTTTGTTTCATTTTTTATGGCTTTGCTAAATACGAAGGGCAGATTTTTTATTCCAGCAGTTTCTCCTGCACTTTTAAACTTATCGTTTATTGTTTTTTCTCTATTTTTTTCTTCTTATTTAGGGATATATAGCCTTGCTATTGGTGCAATAGTTGGTGGTGTTTTGCAGGTTGCTTTAACATATTATCAGGCAAAAAAAGAAGGTTTTTATGTAAGGTTTACATTAAACCTACACCCTAAAGTTAAAAAAACTTTCCAAAACTTACTTCCTTCTGCTTTTACTTTTGGAATAGACCAGATTTCTTACATACTGAATACAATTCTTGCATCCTTAATAGGTGCAGGGGTTATTTCTTATCTTTATTTTGCAAACAGAATTTTTCAACTTCCTGTTGGAATAGTTGGAAATGGGCTTGGTAATTCTTTAATATCTGTTTTATCAAAACATTTTGCCTCAAAAGATTTCAAAAGTTTTATTTTAGATATAGAAAACGGTATTAGATTTTCTCTAGTTGCTTCAATACCTTCAACTTTTGGGATGTTAATTTTAGGACAGGAAATTATTCAGGTTTTATTTGCTCGGGGAGCTTTTGAAGAAAGGGATACATTTTATACATATCTTGCTCTGGTAGGATATGCTATTGGACTTATCTTTTCTCTTGCAGGAAAACCTTTAAAAAGTGCTTATTTTTCTCTTGGAGATTATAAAACTCCTGTTTTATGTGGATTTATTGGAGTAATAATAGGGTTTTTTACTGCAGTAGGACTAGTTTTTTTCTTTAATATGGGAGTATTTGGAATAGCTCTAGGACTTACTGTTTCTTCTTTTGTTTCATTTGTTTTAATGTGGAAATTTTTTAGTTTTGAAATTCCAAAAAAAAATATTTTTATAACTGCTTTAAAATCTCTTTTAGCTTCTTTTGTTTTTAGTATTTTAATACTTGCTTTAAAGCCATTTGTTATTAATAAGTATATTATTGTTTTTGGTGGAATTATATTAGCAATTTTCGTTTATTTACTAATGCTCAAAATATTAAAAGAAGAATTAACAAATGTTATTTTAAATAAGATATTTAAAAAATTTTCTTAGTTCCTTTAAATAGGATCATATTTTTCATATACTCAAACATAAATTCAAATGCTTCTATATGTCTTTTAGCTTCAAATTCGTTTCTTCCCCATGCATAAATACCATGATTTCTTATAAGAATTGCTGGAACTTGTGGATTTATTGCTTTTCCTGCTTCTTCTGCTAATTTGTCTAAATCAAACCAGTTTTCAATAATAGGAACTTCTATATATGCGTCTTCTTTCCATATATCAAGTGCCTTTATCATTTCCATATTTTTTAAAGGAGCAAATCCATCTTCAAAGAAAATTTCAGATATAAAGTTATTGTTAACAGTATGTATGTGTATTACCATTCCTGCGTCTGTTTTTTGATAAACTTGAGAATGAATTTTGGTTTCTGCAGATGGTTTTAATCTTGTATTTTCAATAGGCTTTGCATCTTTATCGACAAAGATTACATCTTCATGGGTTACTGTTCCTTTGTCTTTACCACTACTTGTTATTGCAAAATAAAGAGGGTCATCATGTAGTTTATAAGATAAATTCCCACTTGTAGCAGGAAACCAACCTCTTTGATAAAGTTTTACTTTTATATCATTTAAGATATTAACAGCTTTTTGTTTTTCTTCTTGGTATAACCTATGAGGCATTAAAACTCTCCAAAATTTATTTAGCTAGTTAATATTTTATCTCTTAAAAACTCAACTGTTAACTTGAATTTTCTGTCCTTTTCCATTCTTTTTTCTACTTTTTCTATTGCATTTAAAACTGTTGTATGGTCTTTTTTCTTAAAGGCTTTTGATATTTCATTTAAAGATTTACTTGTTAAGTATCTAGCAAGATACATAGCTATTTGACGAGCCTCTACAACTTTCTTTTTTCTAGAGTTTCCTAGTAGTTCGTTTAAATTAACTGCAAAATAATTTGCCACTTCTTTTTGAACTTTTTCTATAGAAAACTCCTCTATTTTCATGTCTTCCAGAATATCACTTAAAACTTCCCTTGCCATATCAAGGGTTATAGGTCTTTCCATTATTTGGCTGTAAGCTTTTAGTTTTGTAAGTGAACCTTCTAGCTGTCTTATATTTGTATTTACTGTTTTTGCTATAAATAAAACAACATCATGGGGGATTTCTATTTTCATTTCTTTGGCTTTTTTATTTATTATCCTAAGTTTTGTATCTAAATCAGGCTGTCTAACCTCAACCACAAGACCACTGGAAAATCTACTTAAAAGTCTTTCTTGTATGCCTTTTAATTTTGAAGGAGGTGTATCTGAGGAAAGTATAACCTGTTTCCCAACAAGATGTAATGCATTAAATATATAGTAAAACTCTATTTGTGTTCTTTCTTTTCCGACCAAAAATTGAACATCGTCTATTAGTAAAAGGTCTATATTTTTGTATTTTCTTCTAAAATCTAAAATTGAGCCTTTTTGCATATAAGTTATAAGTTCAGACATAAACGCATCAGCAGTTGTGTATATAACATTTGCGTCTGGGTTTTTTGAAAGCATGTAGTGAGCTGTTGCGTGAAGCAGATGGGTTTTACCTAAGCCTACACCTCCATAGATAAAAAGGGGATTGTATATTTTCCCCGGATTTTCTGCAATAGCTATACAAGCTTTATATGCTATTTTGTTGCAGTTTCCAATTATTAGATTACTAAACGTAAACTTAGGGTTTAAGTTAACAGGGATATTTTTCTTTTCTTGAGGGATTTCTTTTGTTAAAACTTCTTTTTCTTGTTTTATTTCCTCTTCTTCTTTGGATAAAACTCTAACTGCTATTTTTTGTCTTGCAATTTTTGAAGCAAGAGTTTGAACTTCTTCTAAAAAATTAATTTCAAACCAGTCTTTATAAACTATATCTGGGGCATAAAGCTCTAAAACTCCATTTTTCAATCCAATGCTTTTTATACCCTTTAGGAGCTTTAGACTATCCTTATCTAACCTAGGGGCTATATAAGATACAATGTTGCCCCAGATATCCAAAGCGGTTTCCCCTCTTTTTGTTTTTTAGAAGAAGTTCAAACTCTTGCTTCAAAAATTGCAAGACAAAAAATAGCAGTT
>QNYP01000174.1 GCA_003978675.1 Hydrogenothermus sp. | reverse complement strand
ACAAATTTCTACTTTTAGAGCTAATCTTTATGAAATGAGGCAGATTTTAAATGTTAAATTTGGACTTGAAAAATTTTTGGATTGATTACACAATTTTTTAGGTAAGTCTCATAACCTCTATCTGCTACAGAGTTAAAAAAAGCATTCATTGAACCAGTTAAATCAATTGCATGATCTTTTATATATTCCAATATCTCACCTAATAAAGATTTTCCTTGATTATTTTGTGAATATTGCTGACTTGTATTCTGTGCTACACCCATGATTTTTTACCCCCTTGTTTATTTTCAAAAAATATCTATTTCTAAAAATTCATCTCTTCTTTTTTTCTTGAATTTTTTTACAAAAGATGAGCGTCCTAAATCTGTAAATCTCCATTTTTCCCTACCTGATTTTTGACTTAAAATCTCTGCTACTTTATATGCATCCTCAGACGGCAAAAATGTTATGTTAAATATTACTCCTCTAAGAATTAATAAAAACCTACAATTACAAATAATTATTCCAAATCCAGAATAACGAAAATATGCAGTATCAAAATATGCTACCTTATCTCCCAAAACAGGAAGTTTTTTAAAAATTCTAACTTTCTTTTCTATCCTATCATCGTATATTTCAAATCTTTCTGCATTTAATTCATCTACATATAAGTAAATAATCATAACAGTAAACCACCAAGCTCCGATTTTCATAAATAAATACTCATAATAACCCTCATCTGGCTGTTGAGTATAATAAAGTGCTACAGAACCCGAAAGAAATAAACTAAAGGCTAAAAAAACAAACCAAGCCACTAATTTTTTCTTATGGTATCTTACAACCAAAACAGGTTTATCATACTGGATTTCTTGATTATTATTTTCTGCTTTTATGTTTTCTTTGTTTCCCATTATATTCCTCTTTTATTAGTGTTAATTCGCCAGATATCCACCAAGAGAATGTCCCACTGCGTAAACATTATCGCTTTCACTTATTAACCCATTGTCTTTCAAATTGTTTATCCAATCCTGTGCTACTTTAAGCTGTTCAGGAGTTTTTCCCATTAAAATATCTATATCATTTGCTAAATCTTTATCATTTAATAAATATTTTATGTCTCCTTTTTCTTCTGTTCCTCTAAAAACTATATATTTATTCCCCTGCTCATCCTCAGCCAAAAATGCATATGTCCCTGTCTCCGTGTCGTTTAGAACCTTTTTTACGGTAAAGGTTTTGTCTCCTATAGGGATAGTACTTTTATTATTGTTGCTATCATTTTTATCGTCACTCTCTGGAATCCAGTCCTGATAAGCCTTGTCTGCAAGCTCTGCAAATGTTTTTAGTTCGTCAATTGTTGGATTTAATCTCCCCATAACTACATAACCTCCCAAGTTGTTTATTCATTAATAAATTTTTTTAGTTCATTTATAAAATCTTTTTCATCATAAATAACACTATTCCCTGTAGAGCTTGATATTACCCTGAATAGAAAAAAGTATATTAACGAAAATATCTCTATTGCTCTTCTTTCCCAATACTCAACTATAAGTGCTTGTATTGGAATTATTATGTACAGCAAGGCTATTATATAAACTGCTGGATAAAACATGTATGCGGCGTTTAATGCTGGATTTTCTCTAAATCTGGGCATGAAAAATGTCTCATAAAACGGTATCAGAATAATTTTTCTTTTATTTGCTATTTCATCTTTTATTTCTATTTTGCTTGTATATTTCCTTTCTCTTATTTGTTTTTTTAATTTTAAAAAGTCTTTATATGCTTCTGCATAAAAACCCAAAATTATTAGTATTGATATGAATACATTTCAAATCTTATTAAGCTCCTCCAGTTCATCTTTAGTAGTTAGCTTTGTATAGTATCTCAATGTTGTATTTACGTCTTTATGCCCAACCCATTTTGCTACCGTTATTGGCTTTATTCCTTTAGCAACCATGTAGGATATGTAAGTGTCTCTAAATCTGTGAGCTGTGATGTTTATTCCAAGTTGTTTTGAAAGTTTATGGAAATAGCTTTTAACATTATGTCTGTCTATGGTGATAATTCTTTTTTGAACATCATTGTAGTAAGTAAATAAGGTTTTATCTTTTAGCTTTGGATTTTTTCTTTTTACAATGAAGTCTATAAAATCATTTCTATATTGTCCTTTCAGGATTAAAGGAGCTTCCCTTGATTTATTAAACTTACTTATTTCTGGTCTAACTCTCACAAATATTTGATTTTCTTTTTCAAAAATATCATCTGGTAGTAATTGCACAGCTTCAGAAACTCTTAATCCAAAACCATAAAGAGTTAAAGCAAGATAGTAATAAACTTTGTTATGAGTTTTCAAATAATCTAATATCTGTCTGAGTTCTAACTCTGAATAAGGTCTTGCACTTTCAGTTTTTGACCTTTCTCTGTATATTCTTTTATCTGCAAGCCATTTACCTCCAGAAAATTCTACAAGCTCTTTTGTCCTGTTTAGAACCATTTTTATTGTTGTAGGAGATAGTTTTTTAGATTTTAGGTAATCTATAAACTTTTCAATATCTGTTTCCATTAAGACCAGTTTATCTGATAATAATCCATAATTTTCAGCCCATATTTCAAAGTGTTTCAGGAGTTTTTCATATCTGTCTATTGTTTTATCTGATAAACCTGATTTTTTGAGTTTGTTTAGGTATAGGTTTATTTTTTCTTTTAGACTTTCTTCAAAAGTCATCATCTCTTAATGCTTTTTTTTTAATTTTTCAAATACATCCTTATAAACATCTGGAACTTCAGTTGTTATAGTTCCATCTGGAAGTTCAAAATAAAATTTTCCATCTTTACAATAAACATTAGGAATACCTTTTTTTAAACTTTCCTCTTGTGCTTTTCTTACAGCTCTATTTCCTATTGTAATTATGTCTATTAATAAGGACTTATCCATTTTTTATATCCTCCAAAAAGGTTTTATAAAGTTCAGGTAAGTATATACTTTTATCATCGGCAACCAATATAAAGTTATCTTTACCATTAAATATTAAACTCCACTCATTAACCAAATTTTTAATTTCTCTAAACATTTTTTTACTTCTGTAGTATCTTCTTATGATATCTTTTTCTGGGACATTATGACCACCTTTTAAAACTCTCTGTCTTACTCTTAAAATATTTTCCTCGGGATTACTTAGAAATATATATATGAGTTTAATTAAAAAACCTTTCGATTTAGCTTCTTTTATTATTGGTTTTATGTATTTTCCCGAGAGTGTAGTTTCTATAACAAAGGAACTATTTTGATTTAGTTTTTCTCTAACAGCTTTCAAAAATCTTCTTCCAGCTTCTATATCAGTTTTACAATGTTTTGCGATTTCATCAGTATTTAGAAATTCAAGATTATTTTCTTTGCAGAACTCTTTAGCAAAAGTAGTTTTACCACTACCATTTGCACCAGCTATTATAAATAAGGTTTTTTCCATAAGAACGCCTCTTTCTTTTTTGTGTAAACCACTCCTCAATAAATTTAGAGGAGGTCACAAATCTTTCCAAGCTTTATCTTCCTTTAGGGATAGCCAATCATCTTTTAATGCTTTTTCACTCAAAATTGCAGTTTCTAATTTTTCTTTTGAAAGTTCATTTAATTTGATTAACTTTTCAATCTCTTGTGGAGATAAAGAAGTAGAAATAACGATTTCCTCTTGGTTTTCAGGTTTTATTATTACTTTTGTCATTTTTCGAATTTTCCTCTTGTGCTTTTTTTACAGCTCTGTTTCCTATAAGGATTATTAGCAATTCTAAATTTTCATCAAGCCTCATTGGTATTCTCCAAAAAAATTTTTATACAGTTTTTCTTACCTTTATTTCAGATTTATTCAAATTCCTTATATATAGCTAACAATTCGTCTTTATTTTCAAATAATTCCCAAGCAATATCGTTTAATTTATCCAAAACAATATTCCATTTATTTTTATCTTTTAACTTTATTTTTATTCCGATATCAGCATCAACATCTTCAGGAATGTTTATAATTTCAACTTTCTCTATATTTTCTATATTTTTTATAGCCTGTAAGTAATCTGCAATAAGTTCTATTTCTTTTAATCTTGCCATTTGACTATTACCTCTTTTATAAATTCAAAAATAATTTTCAGTTCCTTTATTTCTTCTTCAGTATATATTTCCTCTTGTGCTTTTTTTACAGCTCTGTTTCCTATAAGGATTATTAGCAATTCTAAATTTTCATCAAGCCTCATTGGTATTCTCCAAAAAAATTTTT
>QNYP01000028.1 GCA_003978675.1 Hydrogenothermus sp. | reverse complement strand
CAACTTATTGATTTTGGTAGAAAGTTTAATATGGAACCCTTAGTTGAAGTTTTTACAGAGGAAGAAGCTAAAATTACAGTTGACAGTGGAGCAAAAATAGTAGGAGTAAACATTTGAATATCCTAGATAAAATCGTACTCCATAAAAAGGAAGAACTAAAGAAATTTACAAATGAATATGTAAAAAATTTAGAAAAATTAGCCCAAGATAGAGAACCACCGAAGGATTTCAAATCTGCATTAAAAAAGAGTGAAATAAATATAATTGCGGAAATAAAAAAAGCATCTCCATCTAAAGGTATTATTAGGAAAGAATTTAATCCTGTTGATATTGCAAAAATATACCAGCAAAATGGAGCAAGTGCCATATCTGTTTTGGCAGATGAAAAATTTTTTCAGGGACATATAGATTATGTTTTTGAGGTTTCCAAAGTAGTTAATATTCCTATAATGAGGAAGGATTTTATAATTGATGAAAAACAAATTTTAGAAGCTTATGCTAAAGGAGCTGATAGTTATCTTTTAATAACGAGAATTTTATCTAAAGAAAAACTAAAACAACTTATTGATTTTGGTAGAAAGTTTAATATGGAACCCTTAGTTGAAGTTTTTACAGAGGAAGAAGCTAAAATTACAGTTGACAGTGGAGCAAAAATAGTAGGAGTAAATAATAGAGATTTAGACACTTTTAAGGTAGATATAAAAAAATCTGAAGAGCTTTGTCCAAAAATAAAACAATGGGGAGCTGAAGTAGTTGTGGCAGAGAGTGGTTTATCTTCATATGAACAATTAAAAAAACTAAAGGAAATAGGAGTAGATGCATTTTTAATTGGGGAAACCCTTATGAAATCGCAGGATATAGGAAAAAAACTTCAAGAATTAATTAATGGAGAATGCTCATAAGACTATGAATGCTAATAAAATAGCAAAAAAAACTATGGAATTTCTAATTAATCAGGGAGTTCCTTTAACACCCAAAAATTATTCTAAGTTTTATTATGCATTTCTTTATATAGAAGAAAATGATGTGGATATATTTTCTCCTGAAGAAGTTTTTAAGATAGCAGATAAAATAGATAAAGAAAAAGACTTGAAAAAAGTTCTTGAAAAAATTGAGGAAAAATTAGAAGAAACAGCCCAAGGAGTTTCAAAACAATCTGATAAAATAAAGCAAAAGAAAGAAATTATAGAAACAAAAGAAGATATACAAAGAATTCTAATAGAATTAAACGAAACAATACTTATAACAGATGGGCTTGTAAAGTTTATATATCAACAAAAGAAAATTATAGAAAAAATAAAGAAAGAGTTAACAGAAAAAGACCAGTTAATATACAAAGATGAGCTTACAGGACTTTTAAACAGAAGAGCTTTTGAAAAAAATATAAAAGAACTTGTTAAAACCAACATTCCTTTTTCTATAGCAATGATAGATTTAGATAATTTTAAAGTTATAAATGACAAATATGGACATCAGTTTGGAGATGAGGTTTTAAAAGGTTTCGCAGAGGTGGCTGAACACACTTTAAGAGACAGTGATGGAAAATATAGAATAGGTGGAGAGGAATTTATAATTGTTTTACCTAAAACAGAGCTTTCTGTAGCATATAAAGTAATAGAAAGGCTTAGAGAAAATTTTAATAAAAAAGAATTTGAACACAATGGAGACAAACTCCATTTTTCTTTTTCTGCAGGATTAACAGAGTTTAAAGGTTGTAGAGAAAAAGTAGATGATTGTATTAAAAACTTGCTATCTAAAGTAGATAGCTTACTTTATAAAGCTAAAAATTATGGAAAAAATATAGTAATGACTGGCTAAGAGGAGATAGATGGATTTTATAAAAAAAGCTAAAGAATTTTATATAAATGAGATAAGAGACTATGAGTTTTATTTATTTCTATCTAAAAAGGTTAAAGATGAAAAATTAAAAGATAACTTAATAAGAATTGCTAATATGGAAAGGGGACATGCAAACTTTTGGAAGCAGTTTTTAGAAAAGAACAATGTCCCTATTCCAAATGTAAATACAGTAAAACTAAGGAAATATATAGCTTTAATTTTAAATAAACTTACTAATCCTGTTTTAGTTGTTTCATTTTTAGAACTTGGAGAAAGTGGAGGAGTAAAAGAGTATTATGATTTTCTAACAAAAGCTCCACTTTCTGAAGAAGAAAAGGAGAAACTAAAAAAAATTATTGTTGATGAAATTGAGCATGAAACATTTTTTGCAAAAGAGGCAGAAAAATTTGGAATTTCCAATGTTAGAGATTTTGTCCTTGGTATGAATGATGGTCTTGTGGAAATACTTGGTGCTGTAACTGGTCTTTCTGCTGTTTATGTAAACAATCCCTTAATGGTTGCTGTATCTGGTAGTATTGTTGGTGTTGCTGGAGCATTATCTATGGGAATAGGAGCTTTTATATCTGTTCGTTCCCAGAGACAGGTAAATCAAGCTTTAAATGAAAAAATAGAGATTTTATTTGATGTATCTCCTTCAAAAGCATTAGATACTCTGAAAGAACATTTAGAAGAAATGAATATACCTCCACAGGTTATAGAAGATGTTGTCAAAAAGATTGATGATAAAAAAGCCCTTGCAAAATTGTTAATTAAAGAAGATGATGAAAATGAAATAAGGTCAGGATTATTTACAGGTTTTGCATATCTTTTTGGGGTTTTACTTCCTGTTTTACCTTATTTCTTTGCTCCAAGTTCACTTGTTGCACTTCCATTTAGTATATTATTTGCAGGACTAGCTTTAGGAACTGTTGGATTTATAATATCTGTTCTTTCCGGAATTGATATAAAGAAAAAAGTAATGGAAATGGTAGTAGCTGGATTTTCAGCTGCGGGATTGTCCTACTTATTTGGAAAGGCAATACAGGCTATATTTGGAATAGATATTGATGTTTAAGAAATGCGATATCCTCCCTTGATTGAGGATTGTGGGAGGATATCAAAAATACTTTAAATCAAAAGTTATATATATTTATCTTTTTCTAACAATAACTGTGTATATTCCATCTTCCTCTTGGATATCGATTATCTCATGTCCATCATCTCTTAAACTTTGAGGAACACTTCTTATAGATTCTTCATCATCAAGAGTAATAACAAGTATAGATCCTACTTCCATCTCTTTAATCTTCATTTTTGCCTGTACGTAATTAAATGGACATTCCACACCTCGTAAATCTAAAAACTCTTTTCTTGCTTTTTCTTCTTCTTTTTCTTTTGTTTTTTCTTCAGTTTCCCTTCTTAATTTAAAATATAGCCTTTTAGCGTCATTATATAAATTTTTGCTTTCTTGAAAAAACATGTCTACCTCACCTATTTCTCCTGTTAATAGTCTCACATATCTTTCATCAATTAATTTTCTTCCTATTATATGCTCTATAAACTTCTCTATGGCATCCTTTCCTTCAGCTTTTATACCAAATGGTATCAATAACCCTGAAGCTATAATTTCTAATGCCTTATGTAAATGAGGAATGGCATCCCCATCAATGCCTCTATTGATGTGTGTTTCAGCTTGTTTTATAAGCCTCTCGCCTTCTTTTAATGAACTTTCTACTTTATCTGCTATTATTCCTGCACACTCTCCAACCCCAAGATCCTCAAGAGAGAACTCTTTCTCTGAACCCCAATCTTTATTGTATTCTACATCTTGATAGAAATCTTGAAATTTAGACAATTCTTTCTTTAAGTTATCCATTCCAAAGTTTCTAATAAAATCCTCAAAACTTTTTTCGTTATTACTCTCCAGATAAAGATTTATGAGATGTAAAATGGCATCAGGAACATTTTTAGCTGGTATTTTTATCACCATTTCTCCAATTTTAGCCTCATCAATATTAGCTCTACCTCCTAAATGAATTATATAGGCTGGGATTAATGTATCTTCCACTTTCATAGCAACCCCATGTAATCCTATTGATGCAACATGATGATGAGCACAGGAATTTGGACATCCGCTAACTTTTATAGTTATGTTTCTTAGTTTTTCAAAAATTTTCCTATTCTTAGGAAGTTTTTCATAGATAGTCCTTGAGACATCTCTTGATGAAGTAATTCCAAGTCCACATGTTTCAGAACCAGGACATGATGTTATATCTAAATAGGACGAAGCTCCTACTGAGTTTAGATCTAATAATTTTAAATTAGTATATATTTCTTCTAAGTTATCTTTCTTTACATTCAATAAAGCCATATTTTGATCCTGGGTTGTCTTAACAGTTAAACTATACTTTTC
>QNYP01000180.1 GCA_003978675.1 Hydrogenothermus sp. | reverse complement strand
GTTTCTATATCTTTTAAGTTTTCTATTTTATCTTCTTCAACAAGTTCAAAAGCTTTTAAAAAAACAGTTGGTATCCTATTTTGAGAGGTATATAAATGACAAAAGAAGAAAAGGCTCACCTTGAGGATTTTGTTGCAAGAGTTTTTACATTTGCCTTTGAGCTTGGAACAGCTTTAGATGAGCTTCACAGGGAGTTAAGACAAATGAGATTTGAAACAGAAGATAAAGATTTGCAGGCCGCCTTAATAAATCTTGAACATGCATTCTTTATGACTGCACAATCTATAAACATACTAAAAGAGCAGGCTAGAAATGCAATCATACCAACAAGAAAAGCACCAAGAAAACCTTCAAAATAGGATACCAACTGTTTTTTTAAAAGCTTTTGAACTTGTTGAAGAAGATAAAATAGAAAACTTAAAAGATATAGAAACACCTTTAGTTTTAGTTGAAAGTATTGAAAACTTTAAAGAAAATACATTTTGGCTAAAAATAAGAGATATATGGGTATTAGTTGGTAAAATACCTCCTTTAAAGCCCCAAGAGGGAGATATTGTCTTTTTTAAAGAAAAAGGGAAATGGGGATTATTCAAATTTCTAAAAATAGAAAATGAAAAGGTTTACCTTAGGGATGCAAAAGATGAGAGAACTACAAAGGTGGATAAATCTATAGTTAACTCCTTAGATTTTTATGGCAAAGTTTTAAGAGTTCAGGAGAAGATTTAATGAGAAGTTTTTTGTTAGTTTTTTCTTTGTTTTTTTTATTTACTATTGCCTCTTGTGAGAAGAAAGAAGAAAAAAAAGTATCTAACTTACCTAAAGGAGCAATTGTTATTGATTATGAGGGAAATACAATTCCTTTACCTAAAGATAAAATAATCATTTTAAATTTTATGGCATACAGTTGCTCTGCTTGTATGGAAGAAATACCTATACTAAAAAAGGTTTTAAAGGAAGAAAAATATAAAGATAAGTTTTACCTTGTTGGAATAGCCATAGATTCTAAAAAGAACAATTTTTCAGATAAGGAATTTCTTATATATTCAAACAACAAAATAAACCAGGTTATATTCCCTGTTCCTGGAACTCCAACAACCTACATAATTACTCCTAAAGGTAAAAAGTTAGTTATCATATATGGAGCTGTTACAGAAGAAAACTTAAGAAAATTTTTAAATGAAGCTTTAGAAAAGTATGAAAAATAAAAGGGGGGATTAACCACCCCCTTTTATAATTTTATTGTTCACCAAACTCTTTTTGAATTTCTTTTTCTAATTCTTCATAGGCTTTTTTTGCTTGAAACTGTTGCCATAAGGCCTTATCCTTTTTGAAACTTGTTAAAGTTTGCTGTTTTACAAGTTCTTTAACACTTTCAGGGTCAACTATCACAAGAACATATAAAGTTCCACTTGGAGATATCCACATATCTTTTTGTCTTGAGCCTCGTAAAACTTGGGATGTAATTTGTTTAGAAACCTGAACAGATACTTTATCTACAGTTTCTTCATCTCCAATACCTGTAACCTGCGTAAAATTTTTCACCATATTTTTAACCTTAACACTTATTTGTCTAGCAAGTTCATCTCTAGCATTTGCTAAAGCTTCAACTCTAGCAAATTGTATACCAGCTTTTCCAATTTTAGCTGAACCTACTGCAGATAATCCTCCTACAACTTCAGGATTTAAAACCCATGCAGGTGCATTTTTAAACTCATTTTCCCACTTTGAATTTTGAATTTTCTTTACAGGTTCAGGTTTTGGAGGAGGTTCTTTTTTACCACAAGAAGCAATAAATAACGCCAGAAGCATTGTAAATAGTCCTACTATTAAGTTTTTTTTCATACTCATATCATCTACCTCCCTTTTAATTCAATTCAATTACTATTTTTGTAGGCGAAAATTCTTTTACTTTGTAATTTAGATTATTCTCCAAAGCATTTGCTAAATATACAGGATTTTCCAGATACTCAACTTTAAATTTACCTACTCCTAAATCAACAACAGATTTTACCCAAGGTAATTTCTGAAGTTTTTCCTTTATTTCAAAATTCTCAGAAACAGAATAAACATCTTCCACTATTAATGTAATTACATTATGCTTAAAAAGCATATATTTATTTAGGTTATATACTATTTCATTTGTTAACTGCTCTGATAATCTTAATAATGCTTTTTGTTTTGCTTCCTCTTCTGTTAAACCAAAACCTTTCGAACTAACTATTCCTGATGCAAGAATTTTTACATATCCTTTGTTATTTATGAAAATATAATAATTTGCGTATGCTCTAACAGAATACAAAGAACTTTTTATACCATAACCTATGCTTTGTCCAGATTTTGATAGAATAGTAAAGCTTACTTTTCCTATTACTAAAGCTTTTGATAAACTTTTTTTTAGTATATTTTCCAAATATGAAAAGTTCCTGCTGTCTATAGAACTTTTAATACTTTTTAGAGAAATTTTTCTGGATTTTGATAAATCATATATTTGAAATCCTTGATCTAAAAGCTCTTTAGTTAAAGAAGTTGTCAAGGGATTTATCTCATCAATATAAATCTGTCCATTATCTTCAACAACAAAAAGCATACTTATAGCCGTCTCTTTTGTCAGTAAAGCTAAGGTTTTTTCTGCTTCTTTAGGATATACACATGTTTTGATATAAACTCTGATAAAATTTCCAAAATTTTCTTCTTTCACTATTTTTACATCTTTAATAAATCCTTTTATATCTTTTAGGATTACTTCATCTAGAAGCTTAAAATTTTCCACAATATCTTTTACTTGAATATCAGTTCCAAGAGCTTTTTCTATAGCATCCCACTTAGCTCTCATAATAGCTTCTGATTTTGCAGAAGGATAACCTTTAGTTATCATTGCTTCACCAACACCTGTCGCAGGAATACATTTAGAAATCTCAGTAGCTTTAGCGAAACTAAAAGTTATAAAAGTACAAAAGAGAACTAAAATATATCTCATACCACTTTACTCCTTTTTAAAAGCCTAAAAGTTTTGATATTTTCCCTTTTTTTTCTGTTATTTTCTCTACTAGATGCCCAATTTTTACCCTTTTTATGTCTTTTTCATCCCCTTTTATAATAGTCCAACTATTGTTATTTTGAATGTAATTTGTTACCTCAAGATAAACAGGTAGTTTTATTTTCAAGCATTCTTTTTTTCCAGATATAGGGTCTTCAATAACATCAAATGTATAAACTATAAATTTATCTCCTACTTTTACTCCTTGTTTTGAACCTAGGTTTATTAACGCAAATCTTCTTTCCTCTTTAGGTAAAGTTCTTATTTGAACAATATATCCTTGAACAGAAAAATATTTAGACAAATCAGCCTTAACTTTTTTTATTGCTTCTTTTGTTGCAAGCTTTATTCCTCCTATTATTGCATCATATGTTAGTATAGGAACTTTTCCTATAGTAGCTCTTCCTTCTACCTCTTTTGAGAATATAACTTGCCCTGTTTGTGTGTCTAGTATTTTAACTGTTAAATTAGTGTAAATATTCCAACCTTCTTGAGATTCTATTGCCGTTGCTAAAACGGAACCTACTAAACCTAATTCATATAGGCTTTGTTTTAAATATTCTGCACTTAGCCATTTTAAAGCAACATTGTTTATAGAACCAGTTATAATATACCTTACTCCTGATATTTTACCTAACTTAACTACAGTATTCTCATCTACAAGTCCAGATTGCTGGAAATTCTGCTCATCAAGTATCTTTTTTAAATCTTTTCTTGTGTATACCTTTGCTCCTCCTATTTCTAGGATAGTAGCTTCTACGGCTTCTGCAACACTTTCTCCCAATTTTGCATTTACTTTTCTTGAAATACTTTGTAAGGAAACATCTGCATTTCCAACAGTTCTTTCTCCATAAACTCCAACACCTACATTCTTACCTCTTACTCCTACAATTCCACCCACGGTCGATTGTCTATAGTTTATATTTCCATATATGTCTTTTAATGATGCAGTATCAAATGTAGTATTGTTTGTAAAGTCTACAACAGCAACAACAGGTGGTTTTGTAATTTTCCTGTATTCTCTCTTGCATATACTTGGAATACTTGCTACTTGCTTATCTATAAGTGTAATCTTACCATCCATAGGAGATACATCTTTCTTCATACAGGAGCTAAAAATTAGCAAAAAAATTATAAATAACAATCTATACATAAAATTTTCCCTCCCATTTGGGACTGCATCATTAAAAGACATATATGGAAATATAAACTATAGACAATCGACCGTGGGTGGAATTG
>QNYP01000179.1 GCA_003978675.1 Hydrogenothermus sp. | reverse complement strand
AAAAATCTTAGAAATAGCCTCAAAATCTGCAGAAAAATCTGGAAGAAAATTAGAAGAAGTAGTCATTTTAGGTGCTTCTAAAACACAGCCAGTAGAAAAATTAATAAAGGCTTATGAAGCAGGATTAAGACACTTTGGAGAAAACAGGGTTCAAGAAGGTATAGAAAAAATAGAAAAACTAAAAGAATATTCAGATATCCATTGGCACCTAATAGGAGGACTTCAAACAAACAAAGCTAAATATGCAGTTAAGTATTTTGAGCTTATACATTCGTTAGATAGAAAACCGTTGGCAGATGAGCTTGATAAAAGGGCAAAAAAAATAAATAAAGTTCAAGATGTTTTAATAGAAGTAAATATTGGTGAAGAAGATACAAAATACGGTGTTCATCCTGACAGGTTAAAAGAATTATTTGAATATGCACTAAATAAGGAAAACTTAAAAATTTTAGGTCTTATGTGTATTCCTCCATACTCAGAAAATAAAGAAGACTCAAGACCATATTTTGCAAAACTTAGGGAGCTAAAACAAAAACTTGAAAATGAGTTTAGAGTAAACTTGCCACATCTTTCTATGGGAATGTCTAATGATTTTGATATTGCAATTGAAGAAGGAGCAACTATAGTTAGAATAGGAACACTACTTTTTGGAGAAAGAAATTACTAATGGTTTAGGTATGAGATGGTTTATTCTTTTTTTACTTGTTATACAAACTGCTGTGAAAGCTTCTGTTTTAATTGGTAAATGGCAAGAACCTGTTTCTCCTGTAATGGTTGATTATGTAAAAAGACTTGTGGAAAAAGCAGAAACAGAAAATTTTGATGCAATTATTTTAACTTTAGATACCCCTGGGGGACTTGCTAAATCAATGAGAGAAGTAATTAAACTTATTAATAATACCCGTATACCATTTATAGTTTTTGTTTATCCCCAAGGAGCACAGGCAACATCTGCAGGAGCTATTATAACTGTTTCAGCAGATTTGGCAGTAATGTCTCCACTTACAAATATAGGCTCCGCTTCTCCTGTTTCTATGCAAGGAAAAGATATAGATAAAACTATGAAGAAAAAAGTAGTAAATGATATGCTTGCTTTAGTTCGAGCTATTGCAAAGGAAAAGGGTAGAAATACAAAGGCTATAGAAAAAATGATTACAGAAGCGAAAAATTACTCTGCAAAGGAAGCTTTAAAGCTAAAAATAATAGATTTTATAGCCAATGATATAAGCGAAGTAATAAAAAAAGCAAAAAATAGAGAAATTAAAAAATTAGGGCAGACATTTAAAGTTAAAATTACTGACGAAAAAGCTGTATTTTTAGAAAAATCATTTATAGAAAAATTACTCATTGTTTTAACAAACCCAACAATTGCTTATTTTCTGCTCATGATTGGGTTTTATGGAATTTTCTTTGAACTTTATAATCCTGGTAGTATAATCCCTGGAACTATTGGAGCTATTTCCTTTGTTCTTGCTTTATACTCTCTTAATATGATAGATGTAAATTGGCTTGGAGTTATTTTAATTGGACTTGGAGTTTTATTTTTTGCTTTGGAACTTATTACTCCAACATTTGGAGGACTAACGCTGGCAGGTGTATTGTCTATTGTTTTAGGGTCTGCAATTTTGTTTAATCCTCATTCTCCATATGGAGATATATCTATTTACATCATTATTCCTGTTGTTTTGTTTAGTACAGTATTTTTCCTTGCTGTGTCTTACTTTGGATTAAAGGCTCAAAGGAAAAAAAGTATTACTGGAATTGAAAGCATTGTAGGTAGAAAAGCAAAGGCATTAACAGATATAAACCCTGAAGGAAAAGTAATGATAGATGGAGAAATCTGGAATGCTTACAGTGATGAGCTGATAAATAAAGAGGAAGAAGTAATAATAGAAAAAGTTGAGGGGCTAAAGTTAAAAGTTAGAAAGGCTAAATAACTTCTTTTAACTTGTTTATAAACTCTAAAGTAATCGGATATTTTTCTCCTTCTTCTGTAATCCAAAAAGGTGAAATTTTATACTTTTCAAAGTATTTAAAATCTTTTAAATCTTCTTTATAAAACTCATCAAATAAAAACTTATCTGCAACTTTTAAACAGCATGCGAGAAGTAGCAGTCTTGCATCGTCAGATTTTGATAATTGAAATCTTTTTATTGCTTCTGTGTAATGCTTTTCTGTAGTGTGAAGACAACCCCTTAAAAACCATTTTTCATCAATAGTAATATCAGATTTTCCTAAAATATCTTTAAAAAATGAAGTTCCTACTTTTTCTTCTGTTTTATCTGAATAAAACTCAATTCTACTTCTTCTAAGCTTTTTTGTGTCCATTTACCTTCCTGTTTAGATTTTGTAAAAATTTTAACTGATATTCTGTTTGAGGTAAAAATCCTTTTCTAACTACTTCATCTAAAGCACTAACATAGTCCATTCCTGAGTATATTAAATACCCTGCTAAAAATGTTCCACTTCTAGCTTTCCCATATTTACAATGAACAACTACCTTTTTACCGTTATTTTTTAACTGATCTATATAATCATAAATAGCCAAAAAATCATCCTCAGGTATAGGGTCATACATATTAAATGGAATTCTAATTACCTCAAAACCAGACTCTTTTTCTTTTTCTGCTATAAAGTCTCCATAAGTTCCTTCTAATAGATTTATTACAGTATTGATATTCTCATCTTTCCAAATATCCAGTTCCTCAGGTTCTGGAGCTTTGCTCCCTCCCAAAAAATCTGTAATCCATCTTATCATCTTTCCTAACCACCAAAAGTTTTTAATGCTTTTTCTATACGCTTTAGAACCCTATCTTTACCTATTACTTCAACAAGCAAGGATATATCGACTCCAGATGTTTTTCCAGTAAGGGCAACTCTTATTGGCATAAATAAAGCCTTCCCTTTTACTTTTAGCTCTTTTTGAATTTCCTTTGTTATTGCTTTAAAATCTGCCTGTGAAATACTTTCTAGATTTGAAACTTTTTCATAAAAGGTTTTTATCACATTTATAGATTCTTCATTTTCTAGTATTTCTTTTGCATCATTTTCATACTCAAACTCATCTACAAAAAATGGAAATGCTCTTTCCTTTATATCATTTAAAGTTTCTAGGCTGTCTCTAATTACATTTAAAACCTTTTTGTAGTATTCGAAGTCCGCTTTATATCCAAATTTTTCAAAAAATGGAATTGCTCTATTTGTTAAATCATCTAAATCCAGGATTTCTCTTATGTAAACCCCATTTAACCATTTTAGTTTTGCTCTATCAAAAACTGCAGGAGCATTATGAACATCTTCTATGTCAAATTCTTCTATTATTTCTTCTTTGCTAACTACTTCTGTATCTTTTTTAGGATGCCAACCAAGAAGTGCAAGTCCATTAAACATAGCTTCTGATACATATCCATCTTCTCTAAATGCTCTAACTGATACTGATCCGTGCCTTTTTGATAGTTTTGATTTATCTTCTCCAAGAATTATAGGAAGATGTGCAAATTTTGGCTCTTTAAAGCCTAAAGCTCTGTAAATAAGTATTTGTTTTGGTGTATTAGATAGATGGTCTTCTCCTCTTATTACATGGGTAATTTCCATTAATGCATCATCTACAACAACTACAAAGTTATAAACAGGTGAACCATCAGAACGAACTATAACAAAATCTCCAAACTCATTAACATTTATTTCAACCACCCCTTTTATTAAGTCTTCAAAAACAATCACTTCTCCATCTGGAACTCTAAATCTCCAAGTATATGGTTTTCCTTCTTCTTCAAGTTTTTTTATTTCTTCTTCAGACAAATTTCTACATTTTCCTGAGTATCTTGGGGGTTTCCCTTCTGCTAGTGCTTTTTTTCTTTCTTCTTCAAGCTCTTCTGGTGTGCAGAAACATTTATATATATGCCCTGATTGTTTTAGTTTTTCTATGTATTCTTTGTATATATGGTCTCTTTCTGATTGTCTGTATGGTGCGTGTTCTCCTCCAACATCTGGTCCTTCGTCCCACTGGATACCAAGCCATTTTAAATCATCTATTAGCATTTCTTCATATTCTTTTTTTGACCTTTCTTTGTCTGTATCTTCTACTCTTAAAATTAGTTTTCCACCAGTATGTTTTGCGTATATGTAATTAAAAAGTGCTGTTCTTGCATTTCCAAGATGTAAATATCCTGTTGGGCTTGGGGCAAATCTAACTCTAACCAAAATAAATACTTATTTACAGAGCTTTAGGCTTTAAAGAGCCAAAATTTGCACATCTTCCTATAATTCTTGGAGAAG
>QNYP01000178.1 GCA_003978675.1 Hydrogenothermus sp. | reverse complement strand
ACTACAATTACAATTTTCTAAAGAAGATAAAGTAAAAACTTTATATTTATTTGTAAGTTCATATTTTTTGATATAATCTTATCTTTTTATGTTTTTTCCTGCAAAAAACAAAGAGTTCCTAAAATATTTGCTATTGTAATAGTTGGAGAATATGGGCAAAATTATCAAAAAAATTTTATCGTTAAAAAGATTAAAGATTATATCAAAAAATATGAACTTACAAATAAATATAAAGTTTTTACTTTATCTTCTTTAGAAAATTGTAATTGTAGTAAATTTGAAAGAGTTATTGTTATTGAGCCAAAGAGAATAGAAGTAAAGGAGAATATATACAAAAATAAGCTTTATTGTGTTGATGTGGTTATATCTCCTATTATAAGCTTGAAAATTTTAGAAAATGGAAAGATTAGATATAAAAATTTTGAGACTATCAGTGTTAGAAAGCAAAAGTGTAGTGATTATTCATATCCAGAAGCCAACGTAGATATGTTAAAGAAAAAAGCTTTAAATAAAATTTCAGAAAAACTAATCAAAGAGATTTTTTAATTAGAAATGTTTATTTATATACTAAAAAGGCTTTTGCAAATGGTTCCTCTTGTTATAGGTATAACTTTCTTGTCTTTTGTTATTATTCAACTTGCTCCAGGAGATTATCTTGATAAACTAAAAATGAATCCTCAAATATCCAAAGAAACGCTAGAAAAATTAAAGCAAGCTTATGGTTTAGATCAACCTTTAATAGTTCAATATTTAAAGTGGCTAGTAAATGCACTTAAATTTGATTTAGGATATTCTTTTAGTTATCATACGCCTGTTTGGGATATTATTAAAGAGAGAATTGGAAATACTTTATTTTTATCTATAACTTCTGCGATTTTAGCGTGGGGACTGGCTATTCCTCTTGGAATTTTTTCAGCTTTAAAACCATCAAGCGTTATAGATAAATTCATTCAACTTTTTTCTTTTACATTTATGTCTATTCCTAATTTCTTTTTAGCATTTCTAATGCTTTTTTTTGCAGTAAAAACAGGGATTTTCCCTACAGGTGGTGCTATAAGTCCCAATTATGATGAACTTAGTTTATTTGGAAAGATTTTAGATAGACTATGGCATGTGTCTTTACCTGCATTTGTTTTAGCTATTGGTTCATTGGCAGGATTAGTCAGATTAGTCAGAAGCACAATGATTGAATCTTTAAATGCTGAGTATACACTATTTGCTAAAGCTAAAGGACTTCCAGAAAGGCAGATTGTAATAAAACATGCTTTAAAAAATGCATTGAATCCTTTTATTACATTACTTGGATTTGAAATAGCTTCTTTGCTTTCTGGAGCTGCTTTAGTTGAAATTATAGTAAACTGGCCTGGAATGGGAATGTTAATGCTTGATGCAGTATTATCTCAGGATTTATATTTAGTGATGGGAGGACTTTATATAGGAGCTATTATGCTTATTATAGGAAATTTAATTGCTGATATTTTACTTGCAAAATTAGACCCTAGAGTAAGACAAAGGGAGATTGAGGGTATTTTAAAGTAAAGTTAGATACTTAAAATTATTACTTGAAATCTTTTATATGTATTCTAAGGGCATTTAAAACTACAGAGATAGAACTGAAAGCCATTGCAAGACCTGCGAAAATTGGTTTTAGTAAAATTCCAAAAAATGGATATAAAGCCCCCCCTGCAACAGGTATGCCTATTATGTTGTATAGATAAGCCCAGAGTAAATTTTGCTTTACAACTTTATTTGAGAACTTAAGAAGAAGGATTAGTTCTTTTACTAAAGATAACTTATCGATTAGTAAAACAACATCTCCAGCTTCTTTTGCTAAATCAGTTCCTTTATATACTGCTATTCCAATATCTGCCAGTTTTATAGCTACAGCATCATTAATTCCATCTCCTATAAACATAACACTACCATTTTTTTGTAATTCTTTTATAATTTCTCCTTTTTCTTTAGGTAAAATTTCGCCATAAGCAAAATCTAAATTTAGACTATTTTTAACAAACTCAACTGCATTTTTAGTGTCTCCAGAAACAATACCTACTTTAAACCCATTGTTTTTTAACCAGTTTATGAGTTTTTTTGCATCAGGTTTTATCTTATCTTCAAGAATAAAGTAACCATCAACTTTATTATTAATAGCTAAAAATACTACTAATTTTCCTTCTTTTGATAATTTTTCTTTATTATTTTTTAAATCTTCTGTTAATTCTAAATTGTAATCTTTTAATAATCTTTCATTTCCTAATAATACTTTTTTATTATTGGAAATAGATGCTGTAATACCTTTACCTGTTTCAATTTTAAAATTTTCTACTAAATTTGTTTGGTTTGTATTTTCTAGGAATTCTAAAATTGCCTTTGATACAGGATGGGAACTTTTAGACACGATTTCTTTAACAATAGGCAAAATATTCTTATCTAACTTATAACTGCTAACTTTTAATTTACCTTCTGTTATTGTTCCAGTTTTATCAAAAACTACATATTTAATTTTGTTAATAATTTCAATTACATCACTATTTTTTAATAAAATTCCATCTTTAGCAGACCTTCCAACTACAGAAACAATAGCAATTGGTGTTGCAAGTCCTAAGGCACAAGGACAGGCTATAATTAAAACAGATATAGAAGCTAGGATTGCATTTTGCAGATTATCAGCAAAGATATACCAAATATTAAAAACTAAAATTGAAATAATTAATATAGATGGAACAAAATAATAAACAATTTTATCTGCAAGTTTAGATATTTTGGGTTTTTGACTTTGAGCTTTTAATATATAGTTAATAATTTGATTTATTGTTGCTTCTTTACCAGATGTTATTGCTTTTGCTTTGCAATACCCGGATTTTACTACTCCCCCACTAAATATTTTGTTTCCTTTTTCCGCTAGAACAGGTAAAGATTCACCAGTTATTGCTGAATTATCAAGCTCGCATTTACCATCTACAACAATAGCATCAACAGGAACCTTATCTCCTTCTTTTAAAATAATTAAGTCTCCATATACAATATTATCTGCATCAATTTCAATTTCCTTTCCATCAATCAATATGGTTGCTTTTTTAGGCTTTATTTCTAAAAGCTTTCTTATAAAAGATGAAGCTTTATTCCTTGCTTTTTCTTCTAAATATTTACCAATTAGTAAAAATGTAATAATTGCTACACTACTTTCAAAGTATAAGTTTCTCATATTTTCTGGAAATAGATTGGGAAAAAACAAAGCAAAAAAAGAGTAAAAATAGGCAACAGAAGTACCTATGACAACTAAAAGATTCATATCTGCTACTTTGTTTTTTAATGCATTTAAAGAGGAAACATAAAAATCCTTACCTATGTAAAATTGGACAAATGAAGCAATAATAAAGATGATATATTTTTCTATTTCGTTAGATGTAAAATTAAACCAGGATAAAGAAAAAATAATTACAAAAGAAGAAATTGATAGAAAAACTCTTTTTTTAAGTTCTTTTTCTCTTTCTAGCTTTTTTTTTCAATTTCTTCAAAATCTGCAGAAGCAGAGTATCCTAATTCTTGTATTTTAGAAATAATATCCTGTGGGTTTACTTTAGATGGGTTGAATCTAAAAATTCCTTTTCCTGTGGCAAAGTTTACTTTTGCATCTAAAATACCATCTATAGATTTTAGAGTTCCTTCTATCCCAGCAGCACAGCCAGCACAATGCATACCGGATATATTTATCTCTAAAATTTCTTCTTTTGTGGGGTTATTATTTTCACTTTTCTCTTCATTGTCTTTCTTTCCAAAGAAGAATTTAATAATCCCAACAGTTAAAATTAAAGATGAGGTAAATACTAAAAGCTTGTCCAAGCTAATCCTCCAATGGAAAAGTTTATAATAAATATAATCTACACATTATTAAGTTAATTCAACTGTTTAATTAAACTAAAAACTAAAATTGTTTTGTGTTAAATCTTCCTCTTCTTCTAACATAGAAACAGGTTTTCTACCTGCAAAACCTTCACTAAAGCCGTGCCAGTATTCTATTTTTTCTTCTCCTTCTTTCCAACAAAGCCATATAAGTTGTCCTTTATGCTGAGATGGAAAATCTACTAAAAGAGTGTCTATTCCTTTAACAACTGCTCCAAAACTTTCTATTATATCTATAAGCTCTGAAATCTCTTTGTTTAACCTGTCTATTTCCGTTTTTTGATACATTATCTCTAATTGATCTTTTCTTCCCTCTACTTCTTCTTCAAATTTTTCTATAACAGAATATAGTTCCTGTCTTTTTTCTTTTATTTCTTCTACAAGCAATTTTATTTGAGGAAGTAAATTGT
>QNYP01000072.1 GCA_003978675.1 Hydrogenothermus sp. | reverse complement strand
GGTTCCTATTCTTATCTTCAAAACTTTCCCCTCTTATGTTGACAATTTTAAAGATAAGAATAGGAACCAGAAAGAGTAAATTAGCTCTTTGGCAAGCAAATTTTATTGCAAATGAGCTAAAAAAACATTTTCCAAATCTTGAAGTGGAACTTGTGAAAATAACAACGAAAGGAGACAAAATTTTGGATGTTCCTCTTGCTAAGGTAGGTGGAAAAGGACTTTTTGTAAAAGAAATAGAAGAAGCGATGCTTAGAAATGAAATAGATATAGCTGTTCACTCTTTAAAAGATGTTCCTACATTTTTTCCAGAAGGTCTTGGACTTATAGCTATTACAAAAAGAGAAGACCCAAGAGATGCATTTGTATCTGTTAAATATCAATCTTTGGATGAGCTTCCAGAAGGAGCAGTTGTTGGTACATCTTCTCTTAGAAGAAAAGTTCAACTGAAACTAAAAAGACCAGATTTACAGATAAAAGATTTAAGAGGCAATGTTGATACAAGATTGAGGAAGTTAGAGGAAGGACAATATGATGCCATTATACTTGCATATGCAGGATTAAAAAGACTTGGTCTGTCAAATAAGGCAAAACAAGTCTTTGCCCCATTTGATTTTATTCCAGCAGTTGCCCAGGGATTTCTTGGGATTGAAGCAAGACTAAATGATGAAAAAACAAAAGAAATTGTATCAGTTTTAAATGATAAAGAAAGTTTTATAAGAGCAACAGCAGAAAGGACATTTTTAAAAACCCTTGAAGGTGGATGTCAGGTTCCTTTAGGGGCTTATACGGAAATTAAAAACAGCAAGCTACATATTACTGGTTTCGTTAGTGATTTAGAAGCAAAAAGATTTTTTAGAGAGTCTTTAGAAGGAGATTTGAAAGAACCTGAAGATTTGGGTAAAACTTTAGCTGAAAAACTTCTAAATCAAGGTGCTAAAGAGGTCTTAGATGAAATTTATAAACAAGGATAAAATTTTTAAGGTAGAAAATATACCTATAGTTTTAACAGTTTCTATTTTTGTTTCTATATCTTTATTTGAGGCATTTTTAATATTATTCTTACTATATGAGCTGTATTTATTTTTCAGAAGGAATTTATCTATAAAAGGAATATTTTCTATTCCTATTTTCTTATTAATGTTTGCTTCCATAACTTCTACTGCTCTATACGGAAAACTAAAAGATTTAGCTGGAGCTTTAGAGCAAACTTTCTTTTTAATCATTTATTTTCTTAAGAATAAAATTCCAACAAGTTATGAGCTTTTTAAAAAATTAAATATTGCTGTTATTTCTATTGCAACAATTGATGCTCTTGTTGTTTTCTATAACACATTTGTGCATGGTAAACCTAAACCTATATGGGGAGGTATTTTTGAAATAGGAAATGCATTCTCTCTGGCTAGTGTTTCGGCATTGGTAATGTTTTTTGTAGAAAAAGATAAAAGACTAAAATTTTTGTATATGATTTTATTTTTAATTTTTTCTGGTCTTATTTTCTTTTCTGCAAAAAGGAGTTCATTAATAGGGTTTAGTTTTGTAATTTTTGTTTTACTAGTTAAGCTTTTTAAATTTTCAAAAATAAGTAAAAAGTGGCTTGTTATTTCCTTGACATCTATATTTATAGTATTTTCAACAGGAATTACCTATACATTCTATAAATTCCCTAAATACAAAACAGTGTTTAAAATAATAAGCTTTGATAAAACGCTTACAGAAGAGGAACTAAATAGATTTTCTTCCAATAGATGGTATATAGGTAAACAAGGAGTACTAGCACTAGAAAAAGATATAGAGGAAAAAAATCTTTTACCAATAATTATAGGACATGGATATAATTCAGGATATTACCTTGATCCTCCTTCTCCAGTTGGAAGAACTTATGAATCAATAATTTTTATTTCAGAATTAATACATAAAGGTATAATCGGCTTATTTGCAATGCTTTTAATGATGTTTTTATATTTTAGGTTTGTTTTTAAGATAAAAATTCCAGAGTTCAAGCATATAATAGCATTACCTTTCTTGGCTTATCCTGCATATTTCTTAATGGCTAGTATATTTACAAACTTCTGGGATGCGTTTTTACCTGTGTGTTTTTTATTATTTGGCTTAGCTGAAAATTATTATAAAAGCTTATTGGAGGCATAACAATAGAGGAACTTAAATTTTTATATAGCAGATTAAAAAAGTATTACTTATTTATAATCTTAGCCCTTATCGGAAGTATTTTAGAGGGAGCTACATATTCGGGTTTAACTTTTATTTTAAAAGACATGATTGATAAAGTTTTTATAGAAAAAGATATAAATAAACTAAAATTGATTATCATTCTTTTAATTATTGTAGTTTTATTTAGGCAAATAGGATTATTTTTAAAAGGTTTTGCTTTTCCTTACGCTTCTTACAGGCTTTTATATGAGCTTCGTGAAGATATGTTTAATAGCATTTTAAATGCTTTACCCTATGAAATACAGAAAAGAAATTTAGGAGATATTATAAGTAAATTAACAAATGATTTAAATTCTCTTAAAGATAGTCTTTATAAGTTAGGGGTAGATTTTCTATCTCAGTTTTTTGTGGTTGTTTTTATGGTAGGTGTTTTAATATATTTAGATTGGAAACTTTTTGTGTCTATTTTAATAGCTATTCCTCTTTTTACTTTGAGCCTTTCATTTTTTGGGAAAATTAGACAAAGATATTCTAAAAGATTTCAAGAAAGTATGGCAGATTATACACAGTTTATTAGTCAAACAGTTCAAGGTTTTGAGATTTTAAAGTTATTTAATATTTCTTTTATTAAGAATAAATTCAAAGATGTGAATAAAAAAGTCTTTAAAAACCAGTCAAAGTCTACACTTTTTGATGTTGTTTATCTATCTTCTGTTGAAATTATAGCTTACTCTATGGTGGCTTTTATTATTTTTTACGGTGGATACAGAATTATAAAAGGAGAGATTACAACAGGACAGTTTTTTGCTTTTTTAGGAGCTTTACTTTTACTTGTAAATAGCATTCAGTTTGTTTATAAAGGGCTTCTTCACATAAAGATTATTCAACCTGTTGTAAGAAGAATTCAAGATATTTTAAATCTTCCTCAAGAAAAAGATGAAGGAATAAAGTTTAAAGGTTTAAAAAAGCAAATTGTTTATAAAAATGTAAGTTTAGAAATAGATGGCAATAAAATCCTGAAAGACATAAACTTAAGCATAAAAAGTGGACAGAAACTAGCAATTGTTGGTTTAACAGGTTCAGGAAAATCTACTCTTGTTAAGCTACTCCCTGCTTTGGTTAAGGGATATAGGGGAGAAATTTTTATTGATGAACATGAATTAAAAGAATATAAACTTTCTTCATTGAGAAGACATATAGGAATGATTTCACAGGAAGTATTTATTTTTAATGACACATTAAGAAATAATCTATTAATTGCAAAACCAGATGCGACTGATGAACAGCTACTACAAGCTTTAAAAAAAGCAAAAGCTGATTTTGTTGAAAAATTAGAAAATGGATTAGACACAGTTTTAGGAGAAAAGGGTTCAAGATTATCAGGTGGAGAAAAACAGAGAATTTCTATAGCAAGAATATTCCTAAAAAATCCAGAAATTTTAATTATAGATGAAGGAACATCTGCTTTAGATGTTGAGACAGAAGAATATATAATGGATGAAATTAAAAATCATTTTAAAGACAAAACGATTTTAATGATAACCCATAGGCTTTCAATCATAGATATAGTAGATAAAATTGTAGTTATTGAAAACGGGAAAATAATAGAGGAAGGAAGTTTTAGTGAGCTAATAGAGAAAAAGGGAACATTTTATAGATTTTATACATTATCCCAAAATGGGTAATCTATTTATTTATCTTTTTATTGCTTTAGTTTTAGGAGTTTTAACTAAAATTTTTATTATTCCTGTTTCTATTCCCATTATATTGATTGTAGTTTTTATAGGATTATCAATTTTTCTTAAAGAATATATGTCTTTAGTAAGTTTGTTGATTACATCATTCTTACTTGGAATTTATATAACTCCAAAGCCTATAGATTTAAAAAACTTACCAAAAGACAAACCAATCTATCTAGAGTGCAAAGTTGTATCTTTTCCCCAAAATTACTATGGCAAAAGCAAATTTAATTGCAAAGTTTTATCATCAGAGTTAAAAAATTTAAAGGGAAGACAAATAACTGTAATTTCTAATTTAAAGCCAGATTTTTTAAGTAATATATATGGACTTGGCAAAGTAAAAACTAAATACGGTAAAATTTATCTAAAAGCAGATATACCATTTGTAAAGGAAGAAAAATGCAAATTTATAAGTTT
>QNYP01000073.1 GCA_003978675.1 Hydrogenothermus sp. | reverse complement strand
ATTCGTGGGAAAACTTACCACCAATTGCTCCTGTATCTGCTTCTACCATTAAATAATCTAAGCCAAGCTCATCGAAAATTCTTTTATAAGTTCCTAGTCATATATATTTAGTTAGAGGAGGTTTTATTAGACAACTTGCTGCAGGACTTTATGAATATTTACCTCTTGGTTTTAGGGTATTAAAGAAAATAGAAAATATAATTAGAAAACATATGGATGAAGCTGGAGCTTTAGAGGTTTTACTTCCAATACTTACACCTTCAGAACTCTGGCAAGAAACTGGGAGATGGGAAGTTTATGGGAAAGAATTATTTAGAGTTGAAGATAGAAAAGGAAGGCTTTTTGCCCTTGGACCAACACACGAAGAAACAATTACAGATTTAGTTAGAAAAAATATTCGTTCTTACAAAGATTTACCTAAAAACTTTTATCAGATACAAACAAAGTTTAGAGATGAAGCTCGTCCAAGGTATGGTCTTATAAGAGGTAGAGAATTTTTAATGAAAGATGCTTACTCTTTTGATGTATCTGAAGAAATGGCAATTAAGTCTTACGAGATAATGAAAGAAACTTATAAAAGAATTTTCGATGAGCTTGGCTTAGATTATTTAATGGTAGAAGCAGATACAGGAGCAATTGGTGGTAAGTTTTCCCACGAATTTGTGGTAAAGGCTGCAAATGGAGAAGCTCATATTGTTTACTGTGAAAACTGTGGATATGCTGCAAATGTAGAAGCAGCTAAATATGAATTTGAGCTTGATAAACTACCACCTGAAGAAGAAAAACCTTTAGAAAAAGTTCATACTCCAGAAGTTTTTTCTGTAGAAGATGTAGCTAAATTTTTAGGTGTAGATACTAAAAAAATAGTTAAAACCCTTGTTTACATATTATCAGATGGAACTGCTATAGCAGTATTAATAAGAGGAGACAGAGAATTAAATGAAACTAAACTTATAAACTACTTTAATGTTTTAGATGCAAGACTTGCAACTTCTGAAGAGCTTGAAAAAATGGGAATAGTTGAAGGTTTTGTAGGTCCTATAGGTCTTGATATTCCTGTTTATGCTGATGTATCTGTAGAAGATTTACACAACTTTGTAGTAGGTGCAAATGAAAAAGATTATCATTATATAAATGTAAATATTCCAAGAGACTTTAAGCCTATAGAATTTGTAGACTTTTCTACTGCAAAAGAAAATGACCCTTGTCCAAATTGTAAATCTCCATTGAAAGAAACAACAGGACTTGAAGTTGGACATATATTTTTACTTGGAACTAAATATTCAGAAGCTATGAAAGCATACTTTGTTGATAAAGATGGAAAAGAAAAACCAATAATAATGGGTTGTTATGGCATTGGAGTAAGTAGGCTTATGGCTGCTGCTGTTGAGCAAAATCACGATGAAAATGGTATTATCTGGCCAGAAAATATTGCTCCATTTAAGCTACATATACTTGCCTTAAATATGAAAGATGAAAAAATAAAAGAAGTTGCAGAAAACATATACAATTTAGCAAAAGAAAAAGGTATAGAAGTTCTTTATGATGATAGAGATATGTCTGCAGGAGCTAAATTTAAAGATGCAGACCTTATTGGTATTCCTCATAGAATAGTTGTTGGTAGAGGAGTTAAGGATAAAGTTGTAGAATACCAACATAGAAAAGACCAACAAAAACAAAGTATTCCAATTGAAGATATAGAAAATTTCCTTGAGAGATTAGTTTAATGGAAAGTTTATTTAAAGAGCTTTTATCTTTACAGGAAGATTTAAATAAGCTTGTAAAAAAAATTTATGATATAGCTTTGGAACAAAATTTAGAGGTAAGTATATATATTTTAAATACTTTTAGTGATATTTTTGAAAAATTTAAGTTAGAAGACAGTTATTTAAAAAAAGAAATTGCAGATTTTGATAAAGACTTTTTGAATGAGTTGTCTCAAAAAGGTAGCTTAGAACTAGATAATAAGTATTTTTTTGCAGTTTATGGCGATGGAAATCTGCTATCTATTTTGCAAATAGAAGGGGAAATGACAAATTTTCCCCTTGATTTTATCTTAGAAGTTTTAAAAATCTCTGTAAAATATTACTTCCTACATACGCATTTAAAAAAGGAAAAATTGATAATAGATAATATATCTGAAGCAGTTGCAGTTATAGATAACAAATATATTATAAAAGAAGTAAATAGCTCTTTTTTAGAACTCCTTGGATATAGATATTCTGTAAAAGACTTGATAAATAAAAACATTCTTGATTTTTTAGATTATCTTAGTGAAGAACTAACATATAAGTTAGAAAAAGTAAAAGAACAACTTCTACCAGAAGAGCTTGTATCGGAGCTAATTAAGTTAAAAATAATTCCATTAACAGATGAAGAGCTTGGAGAGAAGAAACTGTTAAACATTGCTCTTATTTTTAAATATCCAAAAGGATAAATTTATGACAGTTAGAATTAATAAAAAAGTTTCTAAAAAAAGCTTTACAGAGTTAATAACAGAAAGATTAGGTATTACTTTAGAAGAACTTAGAAAATTTCAAGAAGTAGCTTCAAAAGAAAAAAAGAGTGTTTTACAGGTATTAGTGGAAAATGGTTATTCAGAAGAAGATATTGCAAAGATAAAGGCAGAATATTTTGGTTTTAAGTTCGATAAATTAACAAACTACACACCTCCAGAATTTATTAAAGATATTTTTGATAAAGAATTTTTGAAGAAAAGACATGCCCTTCCACTTATATATGAAAATAATGTTTTAACAATAGCAATGTATGAACCTACAGATGTAATAACAATAAATGAAATTATAGAAAAACTAAAAAGTAATGGATATGAAGTTTCAGAAGTAAATATTATAATTACAACAAGGTCTCAGATAGAGGAAAAAGTAGAACTTATTTATGAAGAAGAAAGGAAGTTAGAAGAATTAATAGATAGTTTAAAAGAGGTTTTTTCTGATATACAGCCAGAAGAAATTAAAGACAGTGAAAAAATTTCCGAAAGCAGTTCGCCAATTGTCATCTTAGCAAGTAAAATAATTGAAGAAGCGTATTTTAAAAAGGCAAGTGATATTCATATTCAACCTGAAGAAAAAAAGGTCGTTGTTAGATACAGAATAGATGGAGATTTACATGATATTTTAGAGCTTCCAAGGTATGTTTTAGAGGCACTAATTACAAGATACAAAATAATGTCAAATCTAAAGATAGACGAAAAAAGAGTTCCTCAAGATGGAAGAATAGATTTTAGTAAATACAATCCATCTATAAAGATAGACCTTAGGGTTTCAACAGTTCCTACTATATATGGCGAAGACTTAGTAATGAGAATTTTGGATAAAACCAGTGTAATTTTAAATTTAGATAGATTAGGCTTCACAGAAGAAAATTTAAACATATATAGAAAAGCTATAAAAAAACCCTATGGAATGATTTTACATACAGGGCCTACAGGTTCAGGAAAAACGACAACTCTTTATTCTGCCTTAAAAGAAATAGATACACCAGAAAAGAAAATAATAACTGTAGAAGACCCTGTAGAATATACTCTTGGAGGAACAATTGTTCAAACATCTGTTAATATTGATGCAGGATATACATTTGCAAAAGCATTAAAATCTTTTTTAAGACATGACCCTGATGTAATACTAGTTGGAGAAATTAGAGATTTAGAAACTGCAAAAATAGCAGTAGAGGCTTCATTGACAGGACATTTAGTTTTTTCCACTTTACACACAAATGATGCAGTTAGTACTATTACAAGGCTAAGAGAAATGGGAATAGAAAGCTATCTTATTGGGGATAGTTTATTACTTGTTGTATCTCAAAGGTTAGCAAAAAAAATATGCTCAAACTGTAAAGAAGAGTATACTCCTTCTAAAAAAGAAAAAGTGATAATAGAAGAGGCAGGATTTGAAGTTCCTCAAAATCTCTTTAAAGGTAGAGGTTGTAAGGTTTGTAATTTTACAGGATATAAAGGTAGAACAGGTATTCATGAGGTTTTAAGAGTTTCAGAAGAAATTAGAGAATTATTAGTGGAAAATGCATCTACAGAAGAAATAAGAAAACAAGCTCTAAAAGAAGGTCTAAAAACTTTAAGACAAGATGCTGTTTATAAAGCTATAAAAGGTATAACTACAATAGACGAAGTAGAAAGAATAACTATAAGTTAACCACCAGATATTGCATTTACTACCTTTATTTCATCTTCAGGGAAAATATCTTCATCTTCAGAAATGATTTCACCATTTTTGGCTACAAAAGCATACTCAGGAGAAAGTTTTAATTCGTTTAGTATATCAATAGCTCTTACTTTGTCTTTATTTCTTCTGTAGATGC
>QNYP01000067.1 GCA_003978675.1 Hydrogenothermus sp. | reverse complement strand
AATTGATGTAAAGAAGAAATTCTATCAGAAAAACTTCTTAATCTTTTAGAAGAAAATGATGTGGCTTTAGTATCTGATGCAGGAACACCTACAATATCTGACCCAGGTTATAAAATTGTAAAAAAGGCAATAGAAAAAGGAATAAATATAGTTCCTATTCCTGGAGTTTCTGCTGTAATTACTGCCTTATCTGCTTCAGGTCTTCCTACAGATAAGTTTATATTTTATGGGTTTTTACCAAAATCAGAAAAACAAAAGGAAGATATTTTAAACGAGTTAAAAAATTTGCAAATTACAGGTATATTTTATGAAAGCCCAAAAAGATTACTCAAAACTTTAGAAACCATATATAAAATCCTCCCTAAAAGCCAATTAGTTGTAGCAAAAGAATTAACAAAAGTATATGAAGAGTTTATAAGAGGGAATCCTCAAGAAGTTTTGGACTACTTTACTAATAACCCTGAAAAGCAAAAAGGTGAATTTGTTATTTTAGTTTATGCTAAAGAAAAAGGAGGTAATATAGATATTAATAAAATCAAAGAATTTATAAAAAAAGAAAAACAAGAGGGGAAAAAATCAAAAGAAATAGCCAAAGAATTGGCTAAAAATTTTGGTATAAGTAAAAATGAAGCTTATAAAATGGTTATAAATTCTATTTAATTAATTTTCCAGATTTTACTTTTCCGATACCTTTAAAAATGCCATTTTCATATATAAATACAATACCATCAGGAAATTTTTTATTTTTTATATCAAATTTAACTATCTTTTTACTATTTGCTGGTAAAAATACTTTTTCTAATTTTTTATTTAAAGGTTTTACGAAAATATCAATAGAAGTAAAAGAAAAAACAGTATTGTTTTCTATTTCTAAAAAAGCTATTAATTTCCCATTATTTTGTAAATACCTGACTTTCCAAAATATACCTTTTATAGGATAAGAAATCTTAATTTTGCTTTCACCGGCAGTTTTAGAAATAATTTTAAATGTAATTTTCGGTGAAGCTGAAGAAGAATAACTTTTCTTTATTTCTATTTTTGATGGGAAAGTAGGTGTTGGAACAATAATTACACCTTTTTTTGTGTCTAGAGTTATAAAGTCTTTTTTTATGTCTATTACTTTTCCTTTAAATACTCTACCATCCCCAGAAATGACTATTTCTTTTCCTATTAAATTTTCTTTCCAGTTTAAAGATGAAGGCTCATAAATATAGTCAACAACTTCTGCGTCTTCAATCTCAAAATTTAAAATTTCTAAAGTATTTAATGGATGAAGCTCTATTGGACCAAGTATATTTTCTCCTTCTGCAAGCATAAATTCTTCTTCTTGAATGTACGTAGCTTTATTTTTGGTTAAAACAATTGTATCTGCAAAAATTGTGCTAGCCAAAAATAATAAGCCTGATAAAAATAGTCCTACTTTATTCTTCATAATACTCTGCTCCACCATGTTTTGTTTCCCATACTACAACTTTTTGAAGTGATGGATATTTTTCTTTTATCTTTTCGTATAAATATCTAGCAACATTTTCAGCACTTGGGGAAAAATCATATATATCATTCATACATTTATAGTTAGGTAGTATTTCATCTAAAAATCTGTCTATTTCAATAAAGTCATATCCCATACCACCATTATCTAATTTATCTGCTCTTATAAAAACCTCTACTTCCCAAGTATGTCCATGTAAAGGTTCAGGTTTTCCATGATAATCTGTTAAATAATGTGCTGCTTGAAATTCTTTTCTAACCCTTACTATATATGGCATTTTTTACTCCTTTAACATTTTTTGTTTTTTTCTGTAATCCCAATAAATTGAGTCAAAAATCATAGAAAGTTCCTCACCAAACCCTTGTGCTATATCATCTATATATGAATTTGGAGCTATAATATCCCATATATATGGATTTGTTGCAACTAATCCTGTTCCATCTCCCACATCGTATATAGAAACATTTACAACAGATAAAACAGAAACATTTGGAACTTCATTTAGCAGTTTTTCTGATAATTTTTTTCTTGTAATTTGAACCAGATAAGAATTATTGCCCTCAAATAAGAGATTTACTTCTATATTGTTCTTAGGAGCAATTCTTTTTAACTCATTAACATACTCTTGGGGCTTTATTTTTGGATATGCCTTTTCCATTATTAGAGCTTCTCTAACTGTGTTTATTGCAAGACCTTGTATAAATATAAAAGTTATTAAAAATATAGCAATGACACCAAAACCTGTTATTATTACTAAAGGCCAGTTTTTAATTTTCATTAGTTTCTTGCTCCTTTTGTTTTTGCTTTTCCTTCATTTTTTCTTCATTATAGCTAGCCTTAATTGCAAGTCCCCAAAGCAATCCTACAGTTACTACCATAAATGTAAAAAATATTATTCCTGCAAGCTCCCACCATGTGCTTTCTGCATCTGCTCCCATAATAATCCTCCATTAGAAAATTAGAATAGTTTAATTTTATCACTTTTTATATATTTATTAATGTATTAGGAACTATAACTTTTGCTTTACTCTTTATACCTTTCTTGTGAGCTTGTTCTAAAAATTGGTTTAAAGGAGCCTCTACTTTAACAAATTTTGGAAATGTATGATATGTGCCAAAATGTATTGGAACTATGTATTTAGCATTTAAATCTATGAAAGCTTTTACAGCTTCTTGAGGGTTCATATGAACATTTTTTAGCAAAAGTCTTGGTTCATATCCTCCAACAGGTAAAAATGCAAAATCTATTTTGAATTTTTCTCCATATTCTTTATATCCTTCAAAATATGCACTATCTCCTCCAAAATAAAATATAGTTCCTTTTATATCTATTAGATAGCTACTAACTTCAGTATTTGGAAACAATATAGACCTTCCTTTGTTGTGTTTTACTGGAAGTGATAATACATTAAAATTTTTGTCCTCATAACTTCTCCAATGGGGAAGTTCTATTTTTTCTAAAAAATGCATATTCCCTAAAACCCTTTTTGTGTTTTCTGGAAGAATTATTTTTGTGTTTCTGTTTAATCTTCTTAATGTTCTTAAATCTAAATGGTCGTAATGGGCATGGGATATAAGAATATAATCCATTTGTGGAAGTATTTGGGGAAGTATTGCAGGTTCTTGTCTTTTTATACCAAAGATATGTGGGCTTAAAAATGGATCTGTTAGTATCTTTACCCCTTCATAATATATAAAAAAAGTTGAATGTCCTAAATTAGCTATAAAATTTTTCTTTTTTTGGAGATTTTCTTTTATCTGCTTATATATACTACTATTTTCATCTAAACAAAAATTTCTATGTAAAGCATATCCTCTATTTACTTTGTTTTTCGAGCTGTTTAGCTTCTTCCCAATATTTATCCATTTCTTCAAGAGGCATTTCCTCTAATGATTTACCAAGTTCTTTTGCTTTTTTTTCAATATATTGAAATCTATTAACCATTCTATCTGTTGCTTCGTGTAGTGCTTCTTCAGGATCTATTCCCAAATGTCTTCCAAGATTTACAAGGGCTATAAGTATATCTCCAAATTCATGTTTCAATTCCTGTTTTGTTTTTGCTTCTTTTAGTTCCTGAATTTCTTCTTTTACTTTATCAAGGATTAAATCTGTATCTGTCCAATCAAAACCAACTTTTGCAGCCTTTTTTTGAACTTTTGTAGCTCTCATTAAAGCTGGCATTCTTTTTGGTATTCCATCCAGTATTGATTCTCTATTTTTCTCTTTTTGCTTCAACTTATCCCACTGATTTAAAACTTCTTCCACATCTTTTACCTGTTTTTCTCCAAAAACATGAGGGTGTCTGTATATTAATTTGTCTATTAGATGTTTAATTACATCATTTATATCAAAACTTCCTTCGTCCTTTTTTATTTGACTGTGGAAAACCACTTGAAGTAAAACATCTCCTAGCTCCTCAATCATTGCTTTATTGTTGTTTTCTTCAATAGCTTCAAGTAATTCATATGCTTCTTCTATTAGATTTTTCTTTATAGACTGGTTTGTTTGCTCCCTATCCCACGGGCATTCTCTTCTAAGTCTTGCAACTATATCAACAAGTCTTTGAAAATTTTTGCCTTCTTCTCTACACTCCATTTTAATCCTCTACATATATTTTTCTAAAACTTTAGGAATTTCAAAATCTCCATCTTTTGTTTGGTAGTTTTCCATTATTGCAAGCAAAGTTCTGCCAACTGCAAGTCCAGAACCATTAAGGGTATGAACGAAAACATTTTTTCCATCTTTGTTTTTGTATCTAATTTTTGCCCTTCTAGCTTGAAAATCTTCTGTATTTGAGCAAGAAGAAATCTCTCTATATGTATTTTGAGATGGTATCCAGACCTCTATGTCATAAGTTTTGGCAG
>QNYP01000027.1 GCA_003978675.1 Hydrogenothermus sp. | reverse complement strand
CTATTTCATTTTCTTTTAAGCTTAAATTATCTCCTTCCCTTTGTAAAATGACGATTTTTTCTACAAAATCTAACTCTTTAACTGCTTCATTGGTTTGAAAAATGGGATAAAGTGTTTGAATGGAACTATCCTACATATAAGTGGTTCATTAACGGAAAGCTCAATATTACATACAATTGTCTAGATAGACATGTGGAAAATGGAAAGAGAAACAAACTTGCTTATATATGGACTGATGAAGATGGAAATGAGAAAAAATATACTTATGGAGAACTTTTAGAACTTGTAAACAAAATTGCAAATGGATTAAAAAGCCTTGGGATTAAAAAGGGAGATAGAGTTGTAATTTATATGCCATTAGTTGTTGAGCAACTTGCAACTATGCTTGCCTGTGCGAGAATTGGAGCTATACATTCTGTAGTTTATGCTGGTTTTAGTGCAAATGCTTTAAAAATGAGAATTGAAGATGCTAAGGCAAAAATAGTTATTACATCTACTTGGACTAAAAGAAGAGGTAAAAAAATAGATTTAAAATCTGTAGTAGATGAAGCAGTTAAAGAGTTAGATTTTGTAGAAAAAATCGTCATTTTACAAAGGGAAGGAGATAATTTAAGCTTAAAAGAAAATGAAATAGATTTTTACAAGCTAATAAAAGACCAATCTCCAGATTGCAAGCCAGAGATAATGGATGCAGAAGATCCTTTATTTATACTTTACACTTCAGGTTCAACAGGGAAACCAAAAGGAGTTTTACATACAACAGGTGGATATAACCTATATACTCACATAACTACAAAATATGTTTTTGATATACACGAAGATGATATATTCTGGTGTACTGCCGACCCAGGATGGATAACAGGGCACAGCTATATGGTTTATGGGCCTTTATCTGTAGGAGTCACATCTGTAATTGCAGAAGGAGCTCCAGATTATCCAGACCCAGGTAGATGGTGGTCTATTATTGAAAAATACAGAGTTAACATTTTCTATACTGCACCAACAGCAATTAGATTATTTATGAAATACGGAGAGCAGTGGCCTGCAAAATATGATTTATCCTCTTTAAGAATTTTAGGCTCTGTTGGAGAACCTATAAACCCTGAGGCTTGGATTTGGTATTATGAAAACATAGGAAGAAAAAATTGCTCTATAGTTGATACGTGGTGGCAAACAGAAACAGGTGGACATATGATAACTACAGTTCCAGCATATCCACAAAAACCAGGAAAAGCAGGGAAACCTTTCTTTGGAATAGAAGCTGATGTAGTTGATAAAAATGGAAATCCTGTTAAACCAAATGAAGTTGGATACTTAGTAATAAAAAGACCTTGGCCATCAGCTCTTAGAACTTGTTGGGGAGAACCTGAAAGATTTAATAAATACTGGTCAGAAATAGGTCAGTATTACTTTGCAGGAGATATGGCAACAAAAGATGAAGATGGGTATATTATGATTTTAGGAAGGGCTGATGATGTTATTAATGTGTCAGGACATAGAATAGGAACTGCAGAAGTAGAAAGTGCATTGGTAGCCCATGAGGCTGTTGCAGAAGCAGCGGTAATAGGTAAACCTCATGAAATAAAAGGAGAATCTATAAAGGCATTTGTAATATTAAAACAAGGTATAGAGATTACAGATAAATTAAAAGATGATATAAAACAATGTGTTAGAAAGGAACTTGGCTCACTTGCAGTTCCAGATGAGATAGAATTTGTTGAAAAACTTCCTAAAACAAGAAGTGGAAAAATAATGAGAAGGGTTTTAAAAGCAAAAGAGCTAGGGATGCCTCTTGGAGATATTTCAACTTTAGAAGATTAACTTATAATTAATAAATAAAATTCATGAGGTAAAAACATTGAAAGTAAACATAAAAGTAAAAAGATTTAATGGCGCAGAAGAAAGAATAGATAGTTTTAGCCTCAAAATAGAGGATAGAACTACTATAGTTGAAGCACTTATGTATATAAAAGATAATATAGACCCATCTTTAAGTTTTAGGGTTCAATGTAGAAGTGCAATTTGCGGAACCTGTGCTGTAAAAGTTGGAGATAAACACATTTTAGCTTGCAAAACAAAGGTTAAGGACTTACTAAATGAAAATAATGAGATTCTAATAGAACCTGCTTCTAATCTACCAGTTATAAAAGATTTAATAACAGACCAATCAGTATTTTTAGAAAAGTTAAAACTTGCAAAACCTTGGCTAATTTCAAAAGAAGAATGGGAGCCTATATATCCAGAAGATTTAAAAAAATTTGAAAAAGAAACAGATTGTATTTTATGTGGGGCTTGCTATAGTGCTTGCCCTGCTTTTGAAGCAGATAAAGATTTTGGAGGACCTATTAATTTTGTAAAGCTTTACAGGTTTTGGAAAGATAAAAATGATTCTTTAGAAGATGAAAGGGTAAAAATAGCTGTAGATGATAACAAAATTTCAAGCTGTGTTCATTGTAAATATTGCACTTTCATGTGCCCTAAAGAAATACCAGTAGAGCAAGATATTACTCAAATAGAATTCTACGCTAAACAAAAAGGATACATAAAACAGGATAACCAAGGATTTGGTGGATTTGGATTTGGTTTTGGGGGATTTGGAAACTTTTAAGCCCCCTGCACATATCTTTCTTTATAAATATTTAAAAGATTATCAATTACAACAACTATTATTGGAGCTATAAACAACCCTACAAACCCAAAAAGATTTAATCCTCCAAGTATCGCAAACACAAATATTATTGGGTGTAAATTTGTTTTTTCTCCAATAACTATAGGCTTTATTATGTTATCAACTGTAGATATAACAAAAGTTCCCCATAAACTAAACAATACCCCAACAATTATACCTTTTGTGAAGAACAGATAGACTGCTATAGGAACCCAAACAAGTGCTGCTCCACCAATAGGGAAAAAAGCTGCAAAAAATGTAAGTATTGCCCAAAATAGAGCAAAATTTACACCTGCAAAATAATAACCAATAAATGAAAGAAATCCCTGTGCAATAGCAGTAAAGACAGAACCTAAAACAACTCCCTGTATAGCATTGTAAGAAGACTTAATTATATAATTTTTTTCTTTTTCCGGAAGAGGTATAAGACTGTAAATCTTTTTATAAAGTAAATGCCCATCTTTAAAAAGGAAAAATACTGTTATTGAAATAAAAGCAATTCCAATTAATATTAATGTAAAGTTAATGAAAATATTTTTTCCTTGAGAAACCAAAAAGTCTAAAACTATAGCAACTACATTTTTTATAGCAGTGTGCAAATCAAGATTAAAATTCGTTGTGATTTTTTCAATTTTTTCATATAAGCTTGACAGGAAAGGAAAACTTTTAATAAAACTTTCAAAATTATCAGCTTGGGATACATGTTCAATAAGTATAGGATAAAGTTGTATTAGTTGATTTGTAAATACTGCAACAATCATTACTGATGGTATTAGTAGAAAAAATACAACTAGTAATGTAGTAATCAAAGAGGCTAATATTTCTGATTTTACTTTAGATTTTAGTTTGGTATAAACCGGATATAGAATGGCCACAATAAATATACTAATTAGTATTATTTTCAAAAAAGGAGCAAACAAAAGATATCCTAAAAACAAAAAGAAAAAAAGAAAAAGAAAGAAAAATATATTACTTATTGTAGAAGGATTAAAAATCACTGCCTATATAGCTCTTAATCTTCAGATTTTTTTAACATCCCCCCAGCAAACGCAAAAATTGCAGTTACAATTGCAAAAACCGTCATAACTATAAATGCAGTCCAAGGACCTTCCATTTCTCAAACCTCCATTAAATAATTCTTTTTAATTATACTACTACACAAAATTTAAATATGCCAGCTTTTTGGGATAAAAATATCTTGAAATTTTTTTATAGCATATCTATCTGTCATACCAGCTATATAATCAACAGCAGCATCTTTTGGTGAATATTTCCCCCAAAGTTTCAAGAAATCTTCATAGAAAGGTATTTCATCATAATGCTTGACATAATATTCATACAGGATTTTTACCACTTTTTTGCTTTTTTCTACTTCTTTTACAACAGGTGGACTAAGATAAACATTTTCAAAAAGCCAATCTCTAAGGTTATACATAGCATTATAGATTTTATCTTCCATAACTATATGCAGATATTCATTTTCTATAGTAGAGAATATAACACTTTTAACTAAGGTAGAAATCCTTTTGGACTTTGTATCCCCAAGAATATCTCTTATTTCCTTTGGTATATCGTATATATCAATTAAACCAGCTCTTAAAGCATCTTCTAAATCATGGTTTATGTAAGCTATTTTATCTGCTATTCGAACAATTTCTCCTTCAAGAGTTTTTGGCATATTAAGCTCATTTGAAATTA
>QNYP01000065.1 GCA_003978675.1 Hydrogenothermus sp. | reverse complement strand
ATCTCTATTTATTATCCTTTCCAATCTAACTTTTTTGCCTATTCCCAAAATTTTTCCTCGTTGTTAAATTTTGGGAATAGGCAAAAAAGTTAGATTGGAAAGGATAATAAATAGAGATACAGGAAAAACAATTATTGTTCCTATGGATCATGGGGTTAGCTCTGGTCCTATGAAAGGACTGGTAAATATTAAAGAAACTGTTGAAAAAATTGCAGAAGGGGGAGCTAATGCAATTATTTTACACAAAGGTATTGTAGAACAGGGACACAGAGGAAAAGGTAAGGATGTTGGTTTAATTGTTCACATGTCTGCATCTACAGATTTATCATTAAGAAAAAATGATAAAGTTTTAGTTTGCACCGTTGAAGAAGCTATAAAGCTTGGTGCAGATGGTGTTTCTATACATGTAAATATTGGTGCTGAGGATGAAAAACAAATGTTAAAAGACTTTGGAGAAGTTTCTAAAAAATGCTTAGAATGGCAAATGCCACTTATAGCAATGCTTTACTATAGAGGACCTGAGGTTAAAAATCCGTTTGATCCAGATGCTATAGCGCATATTGCAAGACTTGGAGCAGAACTTGGAGCAGATATAGTTAAAGTTCCTTACACTGGAAACCCTGAAAGCTTTAAAAAGGTTGTTGAAGGTTGTCCTGTTCCTGTTGTAATTGCAGGAGGACCTAAAGTTAATTCTGATAGAGAATTACTTCAGATGATATATGATGCAGTTGTGACAGCAGGTTGCGCAGGCTTATCTGTAGGTAGAAATGTATTCCAACATGATAATATTGTTGGTATAACTAGAGCTTTGTCTAAAATTGTTCATGAAAATGCTACTGTAGAAGAAGCTTTAAAAGAATTAGAGGGATAGGGATTTCCCTTCCCTTTATATTAATTGTAAAACAATTTCATTTATAACAGACAGCCCTTTCATATTTAGAATTAGTCTGTTGTCTTTTATGTAAGCAAATCCATTATCAACAAGTATTTCTACTTTTGATAAATTTACTAAATCTAACTTTATTCCCCAAATTGTCCTAAGCCCTAGCATGATTTTTTCGAAATTTTTGTCTTTTTTTGTTAATTTTTCTTTAGATTCTATTGGAAGTTTATTATTAGATAATTTTTCAAAGTAAACACCTAAATTTCTTGTGTTTGTAAACCTAAAATCTTTTATGTACGATGATGCAGAAACACCAACTCCTAAATAATATTCATCAATCCAATAAAAAATATTATGTTTACATTCATATCCTTTTTTTGCCCAGTTAGAAAGTTCATACCTATAAAAACCTTTCTTTTCTAGTGTTTCATTTATAAGATAAAACATTTCTATAGTTTCTTCTTCATCTGGAAGTTTATATTTTCCATCTAAAACCATACTACCAAGGGGAGTATCCTCATAAGCAGTAAGCATATATGCTGAAATATGGGTTATAGGTAGATTTGTATACTTATTTAAATCTTCTTCTAAATCTTTTAAGTTTTGGTCTTCAACTCCGTAAATTAAGTCTAGATTTATATTAGTTATTTCAGCTTTTAGGCAGTTGTCTATTAGTTTAATGGTTTGCTCTGGATGATGGTCTCTACCTAATTTTTGTAGGGTTTTTTTGTTGAAACTTTGGTTTCCTATGCTAATTCTGTTTACACCTGCTTCTTTTAAAATTTTTATTTCTTCTATAGAAAGAGTGTTAGGATTTGCTTCTATGGTTATTTCTAAGTTTTGGATGCATTTGAAATTATCTTTAATAAATCTGACAACTTTTTCTATTAAACTACTAGAAATTAAACTTGGAGTTCCACCTCCAAAATATATTGTTTCTATATTAAATTGAAATTTGTTTTTATATAAACTTAGCTCTTTTATTAGAAAATCTATGTATTTTTTGTGTAGGTTTTGATCTGTATTTGTTATTGATAAAAAATCGCAGTAAGGACATTTTAAAGAGCAGAAGGGGATATGTATATATATCCCCTTAACAGGTTTATTGTCTATGTTGTTACTCCTTCTTCTTTCCATATAGTAAAGTCTTCACCTTCTGTAAGTAATTTTCTACCTAATCTCCTTGCCATTTCTTCATCTTTTCCTGGTTCTCTGCCTGCTCTAGTTAAATATCCACCTGCCATTAAGCAATTAGCAATTTCCATAGCAATATCGTGGTAATCTCTTAAGTTTTGCTCTCTTCCTCCACATAATCTTATTTCTGCTTTTGGATTAAATATCCTAAATAATGCAACTATTTTTAAACATCTTGCAGGTGTTAAGTTGTTTGCTTTTTCTAAAGGAGTTCCTGGAATTGGAATTAAAAAGTTTAAAGGTATTGAATGGACTCCCAATTGTCTATACGTATCTGCTAAATCTACTATATCTTCGTCTGTTTCTCCCATTCCAAAAATACCACCGGTGCAGGTAGATAAACCTACTTCTTGAATAGCTTTTATTGTATTTAATCTATCTTTCCAAGTATGAGTACTTACAATATTAGAGAAAAATCTTTCTGATGTTTCTAAGTTGTGGTTAATTCTGTTTACTCCAGCTTCTTTTAGAAGCTCTAAATCCTCTTTATCAACTGTTCCTATAGAGCAACAAACCTTTACTGGATATTTTTGCTTTATTTCTCTAACTGCCTCTGCAATTTTTTGAACTTCTTCTTTTGTAGCTCTTTTTCCTGAAACGACGATACAGTATCTATTTGCATTTATTGAAACTGCTTTTTCTGCTCCTTCAAGCATCTGTTCTTTTGAAACTAGTCCATAAGCATTTATAGGTGTTGGATATTTTGAGGATTGGGCACAAAAGGAACAATCTTCTGAGCAAGCTCCATTTTTTGCATTTATAAGAGAGCAAAACTCCATTTCATTTTTAAAGTAATACTCTCTAATTTTTGAAGCTTCTTCAACTAAATCCATAACAAGCTCATCAGGAGTACTTAATATTTTTAACCCTTCTTCTTTTGTTAATTTTTCTCCTGATAATACTCTATCTGCTATTGAGCTTATAAATTCTTTATATTCTTGCATTCTAGTCTCCTTTGTTAACCAAAAATTTTTACTAAGTTTACCATAATAAAATTATATTTTCTATATATTTTGTTTCCAAAATTGTATCTGTTCTAAAATTCTTTCTTTTGCAGTTCCACCATAAGTTTTTCTAGCATCTGCTACAAAATAAGGGTCTAAAATTTGTAGTGCATCTTCTTCAAATAATGGTGAAAATTTCTTTAGTTCTTCTAATGTAATACTTTCTAGTTCTCTATTTTGAGAAGTTAAATATCCAACGATCTGCCCAACTATGTGATGGGCATTTCTAAATGGAACTCCTTTTCTTACAAGGTAGTTTGCTAAATCTGTGGCTAATGCAAAACCACCAGCTGATTTTTCCATAATTTCTTTTCTTGGTTTTAAGTCTTCTATTATTTTTGTCATTCCAATTATAGAACCTTTTAATGTTTTTACTGCGTCGAAAACTGGTTCTTTATCTTCTTGCAGGTCTCTGTTATATGCCATTGGAAGACCTTTTACAATTGTTAAAAGTGCCATTAAACTACCATAAACTCTTCCAACTTTACCTCTTATAAGTTCTAAAACATCAGGATTTTTCTTTTGGGGCATAATTGATGAGCCAGTTGTTAACTTGTCTGGGAGTTCCACAAAAGAAAACTCTGCTGAATTCCATATTATTAAATCTTCACTAATTCTTGATAAATTTGCCATACATATACTTGCATTTGCCAAAAATTCTATAATTGCATCTCTCGAAGCTGTTGCATCTAAAGAATTTCTCATAATAGTTGAAAATCCAAGTTCTTTAGCAGTTTGTTCTCTATCTAGTGGAAAATCTACCCCTGCTAAAGCACCACTTCCTAAAGGCATCTGGTCTATTCTTTTTAAATTATCTTTAAATCTTTCTTCATCTCTATTAAACATTTCTAGATATGCCAAAAAGTAATGGGCAAGTCTAATTGGCTGTGCCCTTTGTAAATGGGTATATGCAGGCATTACTATATCAACGGTTTCTTCTGCTTTTTTTAAAAGGGCTTTTTTAAGCTGTCTAAGAAGATTAATTATGTTGTTTGTTTCTTCTTTTAAATATAGCCTGAAAGCTGTTATCACCTGGTCGTTTCTACTTCTTCCTGTGTGGAGTTTTCCTCCTATATCTCCTATTTTTTCAATTAAGGCTTTTTCTATATTCATATGAACATCTTCAAGCTCTTTTTTCCACTGGAATTTTCCTTGTTTTATTTCTTCTCTAATTTTTTCTAAACCTTTAATTATTTTTTCTGCATCTTCTTTGGGAATTATCTCCTGATTTCCAAGCATTCTTGCATGGGCTATACTTCCTGCAATATCGTATAAGGCAAGTTCTTTGTCAAAGGAAACACTTTCTGTAAATTCTTCAACAAATGCATCTGTACTTTCTGAGAATCTTCCACCCCAAAGTTTTTTTTCTGCCATATTTTTGCTCTCCAGCTTTCA
>QNYP01000066.1 GCA_003978675.1 Hydrogenothermus sp. | reverse complement strand
CAGGGATTTCATCATCTAGCATAATTGCTTTGAATCTTTCTTTTTAAAACATAGGAGGAAAAAATGAGGCTGGTAATATTTTTTTTAATGTTTTTTATAAATCTATCTTTCGCTAAAGAGTTTTTACTGGATAATGTTATTTATAAAAAACTGAATAAATTTGAAAAAGAAAGATTCAAAGCAATTATGCTAGATGATGAAATCCCTGCTCCCAAGTTTCAAGAAAAAATTATAGATATTGCAATTGGTTTTCTTGGAATTAAATACAGATTTGGAGGGGAAACTATAAATGGATTAGATTGTTCTTCTTTTGTTCAAAAGGTTTACAGATTAGCTGGAGCAGAACTTCCTAGAACTGCTAGGTATCAGGCGTTATTTGGTATAACAGTAGATAAATCAGAGCTAAAACCAGGAGATTTATTATTTTTCCAAACATATGCTAAATTTCCTTCCCATGTTGGAATATATATAGGTGAAGGTAAAATGATACATGCTTCTTCAAAGGGAAAAAGGATAACTATATCAAGTATAAATAATCCATACTTTAAAACTAGATTTTTATTTGCAAAAAGGATATTTTTATATGATCCAAACTTAGCAAAAAATACAATAAAGGTGGAGTATGGAAAAAACTAGAAGCACAACAATACTTGCAGTAAAAAGAAACGGTAAAACCGTCATAGCAGGAGATGGGCAAGTTACCCTTGGTAGTTCTGTAGTTAAATCAAACGCCAGAAAAATAAGAAAGCTAAATGATGGTAAAGTAGCTGTTGGATTTGCAGGAAGTGCTGCAGATGGACTTGCACTTATGGAAAGACTTGAAGAAAAGTTAAATAAACACAGAGGGAATCTAAAAAGAGCAGCTGTAGAACTTGCAAAAGATTGGAGAACAGACAAGTATTTAAGAAGGCTAGAGGCAGTCCTAATAGCTGTAGATAAGGACAATATGCTACTTCTTACAGGAAACGGAGATGTAATAGAACCAGAAGAACCAATACTTGCAACAGGTTCCGGAGGAGATTTTGCAAGAAGCGCTGCACTAGCCCTTTACAGAAATACAGACCTACCAGCTAAAAAAATTGTAGAAGAAGCAATGAAAATAGCTGGAGAAATATGTATATACACAAACCAAAATATAGTTATAGAAGAAATTGAATAAAAACTATTTTGTTAAGGTTGCCCTGCCCTTACCTTTTTTTGAAGAGTTTTTATATTCTGTTCCAAACCACTTAATAGATAAACTGCAAATAGGTAAGAGGGCTTTAGTTCCTTTCAGAAACACTGGTTATTCAGGAGTAATAACAAAAATAATTTCTTCTAATGAGGAAATTTTAAATTATTCTGTAAAAGATATAGAAGATATCCCAGATAATTTCCAAATTTTTACAAAAAAGGAATTAAACATAGCACAAAAGTTAGCGGATTACTATGTAGCTCCTTTAGGATTAACTTTATATTCATTTATACCTGCAGGTTTAAAATGGAAAAAAGAAAAAGGTATTTGGAAAAGATTTGAGTATGAAACAAAAGTTTATGAGATTGTAAAAGAAAAAGCAGAAAAATTAACAGAAAAACAAAAAAAACTTCTAGAATTTATAAAGAAACTCCAAGTTCCCATAGAAGAAGAAATATTAGAAGTAGGTTTTTCTAAAAATACAATACAATCTCTAGTTAAAAAAGGTATTATAAAGGAAAAATATTTAGATTTTAAGCATAAAAAGAAAGAAAATATAGAGTTTTTCACTCCTTTAGAAAATTCAAACATTAAATTGCAAAATAAGCTTTACTTATTCTCAGGAAAAACCTCGGAAAATAGACTAAAAGAATATATAAAGCTGTTTAACGTTCTCTTAAAACAACAGAAAAGTGTTATTATCGTTTTCCCGAATATAAAATCTATAAATTATTTTTACGAAGAAATATCAAAATATTTTTCAAAAGTTTACACATACTTTGAAGGTATTTCACAAAAAAAGCTTATAGATACAATAAAAACCCTTCAAAAAGAAAATAGTATTCTTATAACGACTTTTTCAGGAATGCTGATTCCTATTAAAAATTTAGGACTTGTTATTGTTGAAGAAGAATATGCAAATAGTTATAAAACAATGAAAACTCCCAAAATGGATATAAGAAGAATAGCCTATGAGATACATAGAGAAAAAAATATTCCTATTATTTATTCAGGGCTGATTCCTTCTTTGGAAAATTATTATTTATATAAGAAAGGACAAATATTTCCTATAAATAGAAATTTTCTAAAAATTCCCAAAAAAGCAAAAATTAAAATATATCCATATGACAAAGAAAAAATATTTTCTGTGCTACTTAAAAACATAATAACAGAAAACACGTTAATTCTTGCAAACAAAAAAGCTTATGCCTCATTCTTATACTGTCCAAGGTGTGATGAGGAACTTATTTGTAATAACTGTGATGTACCTTTAAAAATATATAAGAATGTAAATCTATTTTTAAAATGTGAAATATGCAAAGATAAATTTGAATATATAAACACCTGTCCAAAATGTGAAAATCCTTTAGAAGAAGTTGGAGCAGGTATCGAAAAACTTGAAGAAATCTTAAAGCTCCAATATGGTAAAAATTACGTTTCTAGATTAGAAGAAAAAACAGAAACTCCAATAAAAATAACAACTACCATAACAAATTTGGAGTATATTCCCAAATATTTCAGAACTATTATTAATATTTTTCCAGATTTTACACTTTTTACTCCAGATTATAAAGGTAGAGAAAACTTTTTTAAAAATATTGTTGTTCCATATTCCAAATCAGTAGAAAATTACTACCTAATAACAAACCAAAATGAAGAAACTTCTATTACATCTTTCCTAACTAATAAAATAGAAGATTTTTATAAACAAGAGTTAGAGACTAGGAAACTATCAAAACTTCCTCCCTATACAAAAATAATATTACTTACTTTTGAAAAGAAAAATCTAAATCTAGAGTTTCTGCAAAATCTATTTGAAATATGGATAAATGCAAATAACATAAAAAACTTTGATTATAAAGGTATTTTAAAAGGATACATACAAAAAAAGAAAAATAAAAATATTGCACAGGTTTTACTGGTAGATTTTAAGGAAAAACAGCTTATAAAAGATTTATATGAAAAAGCCCGAAAATTGGGCTTTAAAATGAGTATAGATATAAATCCTATTTCTATTTATTAGAATGCTTAACAATTTCTTTATAAAGCATAAAAAGTTTATCAATAATTTCCCTTGATGAATCATACATTTCAACAGCTTTTCTAAATGCTTCCTCTGCTTTTCCCTCTTTTTGAAATTTTATAGCAGAAATACCAAGATTATGAAGTCTAGCATGTGCATCTTCCATAGATGTAAATATCTCAACAGCTCTTGCACCATATTTATCTATAATCATTTTTCCTTCAGAATAATACCACTTTCCTAAATTACACTGTGTATGATCTGTAGGCATCCAGTCAGATTTTCCTTCTAAGGATTTTGCTACATTATCCATCCATATAGCATGGTCTATCACCCTCTTTAAAATCTCAACATCTAAAGTATCTAGTCCTTCAACTAAAGTTTTCCATATATCTATATATTCATGTAAATTTTCTCTAGCCTTATCATCCACAGAATCCCCAAGTTCTATAATTTCCTCAAAAGCATCTTTTAATTCCTTTATATGTTGAATTATTTCAGAAACAAAACCATGTATTTTAGTTGCATCTTCATTTAAATCTGTCAACATTTTTGTAATCTTATCACTACCCTTTTTGATATCTATAAAAATGGAAGACACTTCTCTAGCATTTTCTATAACCTTATGAGTTATTTGTTTAGCCTCTAAAACTTCTTTTATTGTTTTGTCTGTATCTTCTATAACCTTATCAATTACTTCTCTAATAGAAGAAATACTTTGAGATGTTTTTTCTGCAAGGCTTCTAACTTCATCAGCAACAACTGCAAAACCTTTACCATACTCACCAGCCCTTGCAGCTTCTATTGCTGCGTTTAACGCAAGTAGATTTGTCTGACTAGCAATATCTAAAATAACTTTCAAAATATTTTCAATTCCATCTATTCTATCTTTTAGTACCTCTGTAGAATCTGCAAGTTTATTCATAACTTCTTCTGCAAAATTGATATTTTCTATAGTTTCTTCTACTGATATGTTCCCCTTATCAACCATATCTTGTAATGAACTTTGGAACTTATAAATTTCATTTATACTATCTTTTAACTCATTGAGAGCCTCAAGAATATTGTCTGCTTCATCACTTATTCCTGATATGTTTTCTTCATACAAGGATATTCTATTTTTTATCTTAAACCCTTCTCCAGATATTAAAGAGCTATGATAAATACTTTTAGCAATTTTAGGAAGAAGTTTTTTTATCCTATCCAAATAAAAATCACCTTCTTTTACATAAACCTCCTCCTTATTTTTTTCATCTTTTCCAAAAAAACTTAACATGTTATGACCTCCGCTTATTACGGTTTTTATAAAAAATAAGGAGGAGGTTTATGTAAAAGAAGGTGATTTTTATTTGGAT
>QNYP01000070.1 GCA_003978675.1 Hydrogenothermus sp. | reverse complement strand
TGAGTAATTTTGTTTTCCTGCGAAATAGTTATTTTTTTTGTAGAATAATCTGATAAACTAAGTTCTTCTGGACGCTTTTCTGATTCTATATCTAGCTCTTTAAAGTTTTCCTTTGCTTTTTGTAAAGTTGTTTCTTTTTTATAAACTTTGTTCTGGTAAATTGGTTTTTCAGAACAACCCCAAAAAGTAACTACTGAAGCTAAAATTGCAATTTCTATAAAAGAGCTAGATATAGAATCAGAAAAGCGTCCAGAAGAACTTAGTTTATCAGATTATTCTACAAAAAAAATAACTATTTCGCAGGAAAACAAAATTACTCAACAAAAAGAATTGAAAATTAAGACAAGATATCCTTTAAAAAATGGATATCCAATATGGGTTTATAATCCAAATTATGGTGGATACTTAGGTGCAGTAGGTATTGCAAAAAAACTACAAAAGGGTGGATACCCACAGCAAAAGAAAATTGCTATCATGATAGCAAAGGCAAATTTAGCAAAACAGATAAACTTAATAGTGAATAGTGAAGTCTACACAGAAAAAATCAGGATATCTAAAAAGGATTATGAAGAATACAAGACTAAGTTATATTCTTTATCTAAACACAGTGCCAAAGCCTTTTTAAAAAATGTTATTGTAAAAGATGAATGGATTGACCCAAAAACTGGCGATTTATATGTCTGGGTTGTTTTAGAAAAGTAAAGTTTTTTTTCTAAGTTAAAATATTTAATTAGATATACTTTCCTTTGGAGGAAAAATTGTCAGATAGATTAAAGTTTATTAGGAACTTTTCAATAATAGCCCATGTTGACCATGGAAAATCTACATTGGCAGATAGATTAATGGAATATTGCGGTGCTATCACAGAAAGAGAAAAACAAGACCAGTTGCTTGATACCCTTGATATAGAAAGGGAAAGAGGAATTACTATAAAACTTCAAGCAGTAAGGCTTAATTACAATGCAAAAGACGGCAATAACTATACACTTCATCTTATAGATACTCCGGGACACGTAGATTTTGGATATGAAGTTTCTCGTTCCTTGGCTGCTTGTGAAGGGGCATTACTTTTAATTGATGCAACTCAAGGAATAGAAGCTCAAACCCTTGCAACATTTTGGCAGGCATTAAATTTAGATTTAGAAATTATTCCAGTTATAAATAAAATAGATTTACCATCTGCAGATGTGGATAGAATAAAACAGCAAATAGATGAAGTTTTAGGGCTTGACCCAGAAGAAGCAATTCTAGCATCTGGTAAAGCAGGAATAGGTATAGAAGATATTCTAGAAGCTATTGTTAATAAAATTCCTCCTCCAAAAGGAGAGGAAAATAAACCACTAAAAGCCCTTATTTTTGACTCTTACTATGACCCATACAGAGGAGCGGTTGCATTTGTCCGAATTTTTGATGGAGAAGTGAAAAAAGGAACACGAATTAGACTAATGTCAACTGGAAAAGAGTTTGATGTTGTTGAAGTTGGAGCTCAAACACCTAAAATGACTTCATTAGATTCTCTAAAAGCTGGAGATGTTGGATTTATTGCAGCATCTATAAAAGATGTTAGGGATATTAGAGTTGGAGATACAATTACAGATGCTAAAAACCCTGCACCAGAGCCTATCCCAGGATTTAGACCAGCAAAGCCTATGGTATATGCAGGGCTTTATCCAACAGGTTCAACAACATTTGAAGATATGAGAGATGCATTGGAAAAATACTCTATTAACGACGCTGCGTTAACTTATGAAGTAGAAAGCTCACCAGCCCTTGGACTTGGTTTTAGATGTGGATTTTTAGGACTTTTACATATGGAAATTGTTCAAGAAAGACTAGAAAGAGAATATGATATAGAGCTTATTACAACAGCTCCTAATGTTATTTACAAGGTAAAACTTAAAACAGGAGAAGAAATAGAAATAAGAAACCCTTCACAACTTCCAGACCCATCTAAAATTGAGGCTATTTTAGAGCCTTATATAGAAGCAAGTATTATTTCTCCTTCAGAATATATTGGAGCAATTATGCAACTAGTTCAAGAAAAAAGAGGAGTTCAAAAAGGATTTGAGTATATAGACAAAAATACAGCTTTACTTAGATATGAAATACCAATGGCAGAAGTTTTATTTGATTTTCACGATAAGTTAAAAACTGCAACAAGAGGTTATGCATCTTTTGATTATGAATTTATTGGATATAAAGAAGGCGATTTAGTAAAAATGGATATAAAAATCAATGGTGAGCCTGTTGATGCACTTTCATTTATAGTTCACAGAGATAAGGCTTATAGGGTAGGTAGAAACTTAGTAGATAAAATGAAAGAAGTTATACCTAGACAGCTTTTTGAAGTTAGAATTCAGGCAGCTATAGGTTCAAAAGTAATAGCATCAACAAGGATTGCTCCACTTAGAAGAGATGTTTTAGCAAAATGTTATGGTGGTGATGTGACTAGAAAGAAAAAACTACTTGAAAAACAAAAAGAAGGTAAAAAACGTATGAAACAGTTTGGAAAAGTAGAACTTCCTCAAGAAGCATTTTTAAGTATATTAAAGGCTTAATGATGGATAGTATAGATTTAAAGATTTTACAAACTTTAGAAAAAGATATAGTCTCAGGGGAAACTCTAGCTAAAAATTTTGGTTTATCTAGAACTGCTATTTGGAAGAGAATAAAAAAACTAGAAAGTTTAGGTTATAAGTTTGAGCATAAAAAAGAAGGATACAGGCTTATAGAAAAATCCTTGTATCTGCTTGAAAATGAGATAAAACAGTTTTTAAAAACAAAACTGATAGGGAAAAAATACATCTGGTTTGAGACATTAGACTCCAGCAACATTTATGCAAAAGAAAATAATTTAGAAGAAGGCACTGTTGTAGTTGCTGAACAGCAAACAGCAGGTAAGGGGAGAAAAGGAAGAAAATGGGTATCTTTACCTTTAAAAGGAATTTACTTTTCTATAGTTTTAAAACCTAAAATTACAATTGATAAGCTTCTTCAAATTTCCCTTTTATTTCCCCTTGCCATAAGAAAAACAATTGAAAACTTTGGAGTAAATGCAAATATAAAATGGCCTAATGATGTTTATATAAATGGAAAAAAAGTTTCAGGAACATTAATTGAAACAGATATAGAACTTTCCGATGTAAAAAAGCTAATTGTTGGAATAGGTATAAATGTAAATTATTCCAAAGAAGATTTTAAAGATATAAAGGATATTGCTACAAGTCTTTTAATAGAAAAAGGAGAAGCTATAAACAGAAAAAAATTCTTTGGTGAGCTTTTAAACAATATAGAAGATTATTACTTTAAATTTTTAGAAAATAAAATAAACCCTGTTGAAGAAGTTGATAAATATCTCCTTTGGAAAGGAGAAAAGGTAAAAATCATTGATGATGAAAAAATTTATGAAGGAATTTTTAAAGGTTTAAATGAGTATGGCGGAATAAAATTAGATATAAATGGAGAAGAAAAAAATTTCTATACAGGGGATTTATCTTTGAGAGTAGCAAAATAAAAAGGGCAAAAAGCCCTAAAATTCTAAGCAACTCTGTTTCTATCTTTTCCTTCTAAAAATGCTTTAATATTTTCAATTATTTCATTAATTAGAGTTTTTCTAGCTTCTATTGAAGTCCAAGCTATATGAGGGGTAATAAACAGTTTTTCTTTGTTTTTAACTTTTAGAAGAGGATTATCTTCTACAATAGGCTCTTTTTCTAAAACATCTAATCCTGCTCCTGCAATTAAGTTTTCATCTAATGCTTTTGCTAAATCTTCTTCTATAACTATTCCACCTCTACCTAAGTTAAGTAAATATGCAGTAGGTTTCATTAATTTTATTTGTTCATATCCTATTAGCCCTTTAGTTTTCTCATTTAATGGTGCGTGTATTGATACTATGTCAGAAGTTTTTAATAGTTCTTCCAGAGAAACCCTTGGATATTTTTCTTTCCTTTCAACTCCTGAAGTAGAATAATATATAACATTAGCTCCGAATGCTGATGCTACATCTGCAACTCTTCTTCCAATTGTTCCAAGACCAATAATTCCCCAAGTTTTCCCTCTAACTTCCCAGAAAGGTCTTCCTAAATGTGTAAAAATATCACTTTTTGTGTATTCTCCAGATTTAACATAATCATCATAGTATCTTAAACTTTCTAAAAGATAAAAAAGCATTGCAAAAGTATGCTGAACCACACTTTCTGTGGAATATCCAGCTACATTTCTAACCTGAATACCTTTTTGTTTTGCATACTCTATATCTATATTATTAACACCTGTAGCAGCAACGCATATTAATTTTAGATTTGGTGCATTATACATTATATTTTTATCAATCACAACTTTGTTTGTGATTACTATATCCTTATCTTTTACCCTTTCTAAAGTTTCCTCTGGTTTTGTTGTTTGGAAAATTTCAACTTCTCCAAATTGAGAAAACCCTGATAAATCTATATCACTTCCTAAAGTTTTTGCATCTAAAATTGCTTGTTTCAACCTTTATACCTCCTTGACACCAATAATAAAATTAATATGCGTTGCTGCTACAGGTGTTAATAAT
>QNYP01000071.1 GCA_003978675.1 Hydrogenothermus sp. | reverse complement strand
AATAACTAACTAAAGGAGTGATGTAATGGATTTAACAAAAATACCAGCAGGTAAAAACCCTCCAGAAGATATTTATGTAGTTATTGAAATTCCTCAGAGAAGTTCTATCAAATATGAAGTTGATAAAGAAAGTGGAGCAGTTTTTGTTGACAGATTTTTATTTACAGCTATGTATTATCCGTTTAACTACGGTTTTATACCAAACACATTAGCAGAAGATGGTGATCCAACAGATGTATTGGTAATTTCTAGCCAGCCAGTAGTTCCTGGTAGTGTTATCAGATCAAGACCAATAGGAATGCTTGAAATGGAAGATGAAGAGGGAATAGATACAAAAATAATTGCAGTTCCAGTTTCAAAATTAGACAGAAGCTTTGACAATATTAACGATGTAAACGACTTACCAGAGGCAACTCTAGAAAAAATAAAGCATTTCTTTGAACATTACAAGGAATTAGAAAAAGGCAAGTGGGTTAAAGTTAAAGAATTTAAATCTGCAGAAACTGCAAAAGAAGCAATAAAACAGGATTTAGAAAGAGTTAATAAATAAACTTTTAGGGGGATTTTCCCCCTTTCAAACATTCTATAATTTCTTCCATTTTCATACTTCTTGAACCTTTTATTAAAACGAAGTAGTTGTCTTTTAGTTTTTTTAGTTCTTCAGATATTTTAGTTTTATCTATTAACTTTACATCTTTTTTATTTTTTAAAATTTCATAGGTATATTTCACTTCTTCACCGTATAAATAAATCTTATCAATGTTTGATTTTAAAATAAATTCTCCTATTTCTTCGTGTTTTTCTTTTGAGTATTCCCCAAGCTCTAACATATCTCCTAAGATTAATATTTTTTTTCTTTTAACTTTATTTAGTGTATCAATTGCATTTTTAACAGAATTTGGATTTGCATTATAAGTATCATCTATGATGCTTAAGTTTCCTATCTTTTCAATATTTCCTCTACCATTTAGTGGTTTAAATTCTCTAAAAATTTCAGGAAGTTTATTAAAATCTATTCCTAAAATCTTAAAAATTAAAAATACAACACAACTGTTTTCGATTATTTTTAAATTGAAAAATGGGAAAAATATTTCAAAAATCTTATTATCTATTTTGATTTTCCCGTAAGTTCCATTTTCTTCTAGTTTGCTTTCTAAAACTTTAACATCTACATACTGGGAATATCCAAATGTAAGAACTTCTTTATTTATATATTCTTTTAAATTTTCGTTAACTATAGCTATTTTAGAAGGTTCTATAATACTTAGTTTCTCAGTTAATAATTCTTCAAAATTTTTATATCCTGCAATATGTCCAAATCCTACATTGGTAATAATTGATATGTCTTGCTCTAGAATTTTAGAAAGATATTTAATATCTCCTTTTCTACTTGCTCCAAGCTCAAAAATTCCGTACTTATAGTTTTTATCTACGTTTGCAAGAGTTAAAGGTAAACCTATTTGATTGTTAAAGTTTCCTTTTGTGTAATAAATCTCATAAAATTTACTTAAAGAAAAAGCTAAAAGTTCCTTTGTTGTTGTTTTCCCTGCTGTTCCTGTAATCGCAATTTTAGTTTTTATAAAATTTTTTTTATATCTGGCTATTTCTGTTAGTGCATTTAAAGTATTATTTACAAATAACACATTTTCTAAATTAATATTCTTAGAAGAAAAACTTCCACAAGCTCCTTTTTTAAAGGCATCTTCTATAAATTGATGCCCATCTACTTTAGAGCCTTTTAGAGGAACAAAAAAATCTCCGATACTTACTTCTCTACTGTCTATTACAAATTTGTTTATAAAACAATCTTTTTTTATTCTTGCTTTTGCATTTGTTATTTTTGCTATTTGAGAAAGTTTCATTTTTTGCCTATTGCTAGGAAAACTGGGTACTCTTTATTATTTTTTTCTATTTTATTAACAATTAAAAATTTAAAATTTTCAAAGCCTGCTTCTTTGAAATAATTTTCCAATTCTTCTTTTGAAAATCCAAAATGATAAACTCCATCATTATCAGAGTGGAAATCTCCATCTTCTTTTTCCAAATCTGCAATTGCCAGATAACCACCTTTTTTCAATGTTTTATACAACTTCTTTAAAAAGGATGTAATATCCTTTATATGATGTAATGTCATACTGCTTATTATTGCATCATACTCGTTTTCTCCTAAATCATCTTTTTCTAAGTCTTTTAAGATTGGATTTATTGTTAGTACATTTGCACTTTCTGCTTTTTCTTTAAGTTTTTCAAGCATACCTTGAGAATTATCAACTGCATCTATAGCCTTAACATAGGGTTGTATATAAAAAGTTAGCAGTCCAGTTCCAACTCCAAAATCTAAAACTTTCCAATTCTTGCTTAATGGAACATTTTCAACAATAGCTTGTCCTATTTTTTTTGTATTTTCTACCCTATATGGAGCTTCATCCCATATTTTTGCAAGCTCATCAAATCTATTCATTTTACTACCTTATTTTTATAACTTTTTTAGTATTTTAACATTTAATTGAAACTATATAAGATAGTAGTTAAATACAAAAAAAAATAAAATGGGGCTTTATAGCCCCTCAAAATTATATTTTCTTATGACAGAACCACCAGTCAAAACATTCAATTTCTCCTTTATTTGCTTTTTCAAGTCTTTCTTTCGCCTCTTTTTCACTTGTTGCAGGTGGAATAATAACATGGTCGTTAACAACATCATTATTAGGCCAATTTGCAGGAGTTGCTACTTGATATTTATCTGTTGTTTGTAAAGCTTTTACAACTCTTATAATTTCATCTATATTTCTTCCTACCTCTTGAGGGTAATATAGGATTAATCTTACAACTCCTTTATCATCAACTATAAACACTGCTCTTACAGTATTTGTTCCTTTGTTTGGATGTATCATTCCAAGTCTTTTTGCTACCTGTCCCATGTCATCTGCGATAATTGGAAATTCAATTTCTACTCCTGTTTTCTCTTTTATCCATTCTACCCATTTAATATGAGAGAACACCTGGTCAATAGAAAGTCCTATTAGCTCACAATTTAACTCATCAAACTCTTTTTTCCTTTTTTGGAATGCTATAAATTCTGTTGTACAAACTGGTGTAAAATCTGCAGGATGACTAAATAATACAAACCATTTTCCCTTATAATCATCTGGGATTTTTTTTACCCCATGAGTAGTTTTTACTTCTAACTCTGGAAATTTTTCTCCAAGAGTTGGCATTCTAAATTCTTCCATAAGAACCTCCCTCTTATATAATTTTAATATTAATATATGTTAATTTATGGATGTATCAAATAAAACAAACTAAATTTTGTAGATTTTATTTTACTATAGGAGTGAGTTCGCTTTTACCTTTTATGCCATACCAATTTCCTGAATCCATACCATTAGAAAACATCCAAGTTCCTTTCATTTTGTTTCCTTCTATTGTTCCAGTAAATTGAACTGAAATCCCTGATGCCATAGGAACTGGTGCAGGAAAAACCCATCCAGCTTTTATTTTGTTATTTCCCACTTCTATCTTTATTGGTATATCTCTTCCAGCATATGTTCCACTTGTGTTTAATCTTCCTCCATATGTACCGTCTGGATTTTTCCATATTACCCACGACCATTCACCGGAACCTACGTGACCATGATATTTTCCATGCCACGCTCCTTCAATAAAATCAGACTTTGTTGTTATTACTTCTGTAGGTTTAGTTTCTTTTTTTTGAACAGATTTATTTAATGATAATGTTTTTTTAGGACTTTTGATAATTTTTCCTTCACCATATCTATAATATTCATCAGGAACATATTTTTCTATTGTTTTTACTGTATTATCTATCAAAACCATAATTGCTTTTTCCATAGGAGTATTTTTATATACTTCTAATCCTCCTCCTAAAGGCACAGTTCCAAATAAGCCTCCCCCTAAACCTCCTATGTTAAAGCTTGATGCTTTTCCTTCTACTCTTGTTGAATTTATAATTCTTCCTGTTCTAACATCTACCAGTCTTACTACCATTGCTATATAAGCATCTTTCTTACCTAATTTTAATCCTCCAACAACTGGAATATTTGGAAGTAAACCTCCAATTCCTCCTTTAATTCCTCCTGCATTTGGTTCAAAAGCTACAATGGAACCAATTACAATAATATCAGCTCCTTCCATCAAACCAGCTTGAGGAGCTTTTTCTTCCTGAACATAACCTGATTGACCTAACTCAAGTTCTTTTTTTATTTCCTCAAAACCTTCTCCTCTTTCTAATACTATAAACTTATTGGTTTTTATTAAAGCATCTACTAACATATCTCTAATTCCTGAACCAATATTTCCACTGCATTTAACAGCTTTACATTTGAAACTTGCTACAGCAATTCTTGCTTTTGGTCCTTCGTATTTAACAGCTTTATTGATATTTTGTTGAGTTGTTTTTACTGATGTTGTTTTTACTCCAGAACAACTAATTAGGGAGATAGCAAACAACAAAACAAATAAAATAGAGATTTTTCTCTTATACAGTTTCATCTGCACTTACCTCCCTCTAGTTTTAAATTTAATTTCTAAATTAAACTTAAAACTAGAGGG
>QNYP01000069.1 GCA_003978675.1 Hydrogenothermus sp. | reverse complement strand
AATTTTACCTAAAATGGAGGATTTGCTTAAATGTTTATAAAAGAAAGATTATTTACCCCTGGTCCTGTCCCTTTACCTCCTGAGGTTATTAGAGCTTTAGGCCAGCAAATTATTCATCATAGAACTCCTGAATTTACAAACATTTTTTTAGAAACCAGAGAAAATCTACAAAAACTTCTCAATACTAAAAGAGATGTTCTAATGCTTACTTCTTCTGGAACAGGTGCAATGGAAAGCTCTGTTGTTAATTTCTTTTCAGAAGGAGATAAAGTTTTAGTTATAAATGCTGGAAAATTTGGAGAAAGATGGGCAAAGATATCTCAAACTTATGGACTAAATGTAATTGATTATAAAATTGAGTGGGGAGAAACTTATGATAAGGATAGATTAGATGAAATTGTAAGAGAAAACAAAGATTTAAAAGGCATTCTAGTTCAACATTCTGAAACATCTACAACTACTTTGCATGATGTTGCGTATTTAGCAAAGGTATGTAATTCTTTAGATGATTGCATTTTAGTTGTTGATGGAATTACTTCTGTTGGAGTTTATGAGGTATATCCTGAAGAAATAGGTATAGATATTTTAGTAACAGGTTCACAAAAAGCATTGATGCTTCCACCGGGACTTTCTATTCTTTATTACAGTGAAAAAGCGGAAAAAAGACTTGAAAAGTCTAACATCCCTAAATTCTATTTAAATGTAAAAGAAGAAAGCAAAAAACAATCAAAAGGGCAAACTGCATATACTCCAGCTATTAATTTAATAATCGCTTTAAATGAAAGTTTAAAACTAATGCTTAAAGAAGGTATCTCTAATTTAGCTAAAAGACATGAAATATTGGCTGAAATGACTAGAGAAGCGGTTAAAGAGTTAGGATTAAAACTTTTGTCTAAAAGTCCTACTAACTGCGCAACAGGAGTTTATGCACCTGAAGGTATAAATGCAGATGATTTAAGAAAACAGCTTTTAAAAATAGGTTTTAGAGTTGCAGGAGGACAAGACCATTTAAAAGGAAAAATATTTAGAATTGCCCATATGGGATATTTTGATATTATGGATATGTTGCAACTAATTGCAGGATTAGAAATAGCATTAAATAAGATAGGCTATAAAGTTGAACTTGGAAAAGGAATAAAAAAAGCCCAGGAAATAGCAAACAAGTATATTTAAACTTTATCAAGATTTTGCTTTAGCCTTCCTTCCCATTCCTCTTTTATTTTTTGTGGAGAAAGGGTTAATTTTTCGTTATCATAATAGGCAATTGCATAAGGGGAGTTTTCTAACCTTTCTTTTTCCTTTTCTGTAAGAGGAGGAATTTCACCTTCTAAGCTAGCTACTGTTGAATAACTTTTTCTACCTATAGGCTCAACTAAACCTATTTTAAAACCTGCTTCTATTAATCCTTTTCTAACTGCTAAAGATGCGCTGTAAGTTGCTAAGATTGCATAAGGTTTCATTAGTTTTTTTACTAATTTGAATAAATTTACCGTCCAAAGTTCAGTGTTTACTTTTGGAGAAAATGCATCCCAAAATACTGCGTCAAATTCAAGATTTGTTTTATATAATTTCTTTATAGTTTGTCTTGCATCTTCAAAAATTATATAAATTTCAAAATTTTTGTCTTTTACTGTGTAAACTTTGAAATTTTGTTTGTCAATATCTTTACTTTCAAAATTTCCGTTTAAAAGTTTGGGATATATGTTTTTTAATTCTTCTGGTGGTTCTATATTTTTTAAATTATCAAGTATAGAAATATCTTTTTCCAAAGAATATATAATTAATTTTGAATCTGGAGAATTTTTAGCAACTTCATTAATAGCAGTGGCTACATTATAACCTAATCCAAAACCTATATCTAATATATAGATTGGATTTTTTTCTTTTGCTAACTTAACAATTTTAGTAGGTTTTACGAATTTATGAAAACTTTCCGTATAAGCTCCTGCTTTTGTGCTGTGATATGCTTCCTGGTATTCTTCATTAAATAGAGTTAAGCTTCCATCAGCAGTAATAATTTTTCTCATAAAAATTATATTAAAAGAAAAAACCCCTGACCTCAAGACGAGGTGCAGGGGACAGAGGTAGGCTCTGGACTTTTATTTCCAGCCTTTTAATACAATCTCTTGAGCTTTTTTGTATGGATATTTCTTAACTAAATCTTTAACTGAAAGTTTTTCATCTCCTTCTCTCATGAAGTGTATGAGAACAACTGATGCCCAGTAATCATTTTCATACTCAGTTCCTGCAAGTTGAACTGGAACACCTTTTTCATTAACTGTGTGACAAGCTGCACATGTTACAGGTCCAGCGTAGCTACCATCTGGAGAGAACTGTAATGCTTGTTGATGAGTTGTTAAATCAACAGTTCTATCATCTCCTTCATATCTTACTGGATATAATCCGTGTGGAGATTCGTGACAAGATTGGCAAGCTATAGAACCGTGAGCTTTCGAGTATCTGTAAAGAGAATATTTGTTTGGCTGGTCAATAGGGAAGTATTTTCCACCTTCGCTTTCAACAAATGGTGCAAGGTGACAGTTTGAACAGTGTGGTTCTGCAGCTGCTAGCCACCAATCTTTACCAGCTGATGCTGCATCATAAGGAACAGGGTCTCCTTCTTTAGCATTCCAAGGAAGTAGTGTTGGTTTTCCATCTTTTTTAGCCAGTCTTACAAGAGTAGCACCTTTGTGTTTTCCATAAAAATCATAAATAGGATTGCTATCTTTAGTTATTCTTGGATCAGCCATTTGTTTGAATTTCTCAATATCTCCACCAGCTACAACTTTTATAACTTCTTCGATAGATTTATTTCTTAGAGTTTTTCCTTCTTGGGTTACAACATTTGCAAGGTCATCATATTTGTAGAGCTCTTGAGTTAACTGGTTGTGACAGTTTGTACAAGTTAAACCTCTTATTTTGCTAATTGGTTCATCATTTTCATCTCTTAAGCTTACGTTTTCTAAATACCATTTTCCAATTTCATTTAAGAAGAATGGAGGTTCTACATTTGGATTAGAGTGAGCATCCCTTCTTAGATAACATCCTCCTCCTGCTGTTCTTTGGTCTCCATCTGCAAATCTATTATTACCATTAGAATCTATAATCTGGAATGGATTAGTGTCAAAGTCATTCATATCTGGATTTTGCCAGTGTGTTGGGTGACAAGCTTGACAAGTAACAGTTCTTCCAGCTTTGTCATTCATATTTGCTAAGTAAACAGCGTGAGTTCTATGTATAGCTTCTGTTAAAGTAGGACCTGGTTTTGTCTTGTATCCAGATGCTCCAGGTCTTGGATTTTGAAGAACACCTTGAACATTATCACCATGACAATCTGCACAGTGAACAGAACCTACAGAACCTAGTCTGTTTCCTGACGCATTAGGATTATATTCTCTTAAAAAGTTAGTTCCATGTCTTTTGTCATGTAGTTCAAGTATGTTAATAGAACCTGATGAAAGTCTTGCCATATATTCTGATATATCAGGGTAGTTTTTCTTCCAATACTCATATTCTTTATCAAATAATGTTAAGCCTTCCTGCCTTGCCATTTTAGCTGCAATTCCATCACCAGAGTGACAGTTTGCACAGTTAGGAATATCCACAGGGTTTGTTCCAAAGAACTCAATGATTTTTCCATCTACCATTATAGGTTTACCATTTTTATCATGAAGCTGAACCATAGAATATTGGTAAGGTTGGAAATCTCTAGGAGTTATGCTTCTTATAGTTCCTTTTCTTCTGCTATCGTTAAATGCTGTTAATGGGAGTCCTAATGCATCCCAAATATGTGAAGCTGTTAACTTTAATGGAACATGTGGGACTAAAGCAGTAACTGCCTTTTGAGGCTCTGTAAATACTATATTTCCACCTTCAGCTCCTGCATAGTCCATATATCCACCTGATAGAGGTTTACCTGAAGGACCTGCATCAATAGGAACATTAATTTCCCTACCTACATGTATTCTATCTTCCTTTTTCCAGTTTTTAGGAACTGTTCCTTCTAAGTCTTTATAGATAAATAAGTGTGTCCATACATAGTTTGCCATGTTATCGCCAGGGTCTTGGATGTCCCCATCTCCATTTGCATCTTTAGGGACAGACCAATATTTCATTTTGTTTCCTTCTGAATAGCTATTGTCCTTTACATAGTAGTAAAGTTTAACGTTATCAGAAGGAGTTAACATTTTAGGGAGTTTACCATCTCTTCCAGACTTGAAAGCCTGAGCTTGAATGGAGTTATACGGTGGAATTACACAGCAGTAAGAGATATCAAACCCAACACAGTGCATTCCAAGTTCATAGTTCACAAATATGTTGTAAGGATTTTTTGGTTGGAATGCTTTGATTTTTTTACCACTAAACCATCCACCAACTTTTACTTCCGTTGGTTCAAGAAGGTTTAGTTCAAAAGGTGGATTTGTATCGTAAGGTGCTTTTTGTGCTAACGCACCTGTTGATAAAATTGCAGAAGCTAAAATGGCAAGGCAGGAAGGCTTAACATTATTTGATAAAGAATATGAGTATTGGAAGAAAAACTACCCTGATATATCAGAATATATGGCAAGACTTTCATCAGGTTCTATTAACATACTTGAACTACATGACAAAAGACAT
>QNYP01000046.1 GCA_003978675.1 Hydrogenothermus sp. | reverse complement strand
ATTTAATAAAAAAATAAAGTTTCTCCAAATCATTTTTAGCAATCTCTTTTAAAAAAGTATTTACTTCATCTTCTGAAGAAGATGAAGTAAATACTTTTTTAAAAGAGATTGCTAAAAATGATTTGGAGAAACTTTATTTTTTTATTAAATCAAAAATTGACTTTATAAATACTCCAATTAGAGCTCAAAAAAAAGGATTTAAAAAGCAATTTAATCAGAAAATCGAAGAAATGATAGATGTCCTTATAACGGTAAAAAGTCAAATTGAAGGCATTATAAAGAAAATTGATGATTTTCAAAAGAAAATACAATCTAAAAGGACAGGATTTGAACCTTTTAAAGATTTTATATTAGATTATAGAAAAGAAATTCATGAAAACCTTAATCTAGCTGTAAAAAGGATTTCACAGGACAAGATAAATATTTTTAGAGGAGAACTTAATAAGATAAAATCATTAAAAACTCCAAAACAGATTTTCATGTTTATAAAGGCCTTTGAAGGAAATATAAATACTTTTATAAAAGAACAACTCCTAGAAAATGTGGCGGGAGTTATGTATTCTCTAAAGGATACGATGTTTAAAAAGACAGAAGAATATTTAGAAAGGCTTGATATTCCTGAGGAAAAAAAGAAAAAAATATTAGATGAAGTGAAAGTGTTTTTAGACAGTTACGAAAATGTTTATCCTGTTATATACTTTGATATTCCAGATATTCCAGAAGACTTTTTCGATTATAAGGGTGTTTACCAATCAAAATTGGATATATTTATTGATAATATAACAAGTGTAAGATTTATAGCAATGTTTTTAGGAGGAGTGTTTATAACCTTTATTGGTTTAATAGAGCTTTACATTACGGAAAACGATATGTTTTATATGGTTTTATTGCTTGGAATGATTATAATAATATTTGCATTACTTGATGCGTTTTTATTTAACCATTCATTTTTAGAAAATTTTTTAGAGGAAAGGAAGGAGCAAATACTAGATGTTCTTAAGCCAAGGATAGAAGAAATAAAAACAAAATCTTTAATTTTCTTACTTGAGCAAGAAGAAAATCTTGAAAATGCAATAGATGGACTTATAAATGAAGAATTAGAAATTTATTCAAAAGGAGGTAAGTATTTAGAAGATATGAAAGAGATATTTATTGGATTTGTTAATAAAATAGAAAATCTAAAATTAGAACTAGAAAAGGCTAAGATACAGTAATGATACCTAAAATAGTTGATACAAAATTTTTAAATGAGAAAGCATCTAAAGCAAAAACTTTTATAAAAAAAATAAAACAAATTCTATCCTTAGGAGAAGAAGAATTTTCCAAAAATCCTATGTATCCAGATAGAACAAAATATTATCTTGTGGTTTTGACAGATGAACTTCAGCAGATAGCTTGCCATATTCTTGAAGTTTATTTTCAGCAAAAATTTAATGAAAAATGTTTAGAAAAATTAGTATCTGAAGAAATTTTAGATGCAAAATTATCAAGGAGTTTATATGATTTATATAAACTAAAAGAAACTCTTTTAAAGGAAAATATGGTATATACTCCAGAAAATATGTATCACACAGTTTCTGATATTATATCTACCTTAGATAAACTTTTGATTTTAGAACTAGCTCAAATTTTAAAAGAATTAAAAGAAAAGCAACCGTCTTTAAAGGTTCCTGTTAACTTCAAGAAAGTAAATCAGCATATATCTGCAATAAAAAGTAATCTTTTAAAACTAGATACATTCTTAAAATACCCAGAAGAAGAATTTTTGAATTCTCCAATGTTTATAGATAGGTCTAGATATTTTATAGTTGTAATAATAGATAGCTCTTTGTGGATTTGTAGGCACTTGCTTAGAAAACTTGGGGATAGAAAGACTGATAACTGTTTTTATAAACTATCAGAAAGAAATATAATAGACAAAGATACTGCAGATTTGCTGGAATATTTTGCCTCAAACAGAGAGTTATTTGCAAATCCTACAAAAGATATAGACTTGAAAGAATTTTATACTAAATTAAAGTTATCTAAAGATGCTTATATACAATTTATAAAAAACACACTTAACTTTATTTTAGGAAAATAATAATGAATCAAAATGCATCTTTTTTTAGAGAAATTTTAAAAAAAGTTTATGATGATTTTTATTATAGGTTAATTTCAGATCCATATTTCGCAGAATTTTTCAGGAATAAAAATTCAGAAGATATAAAAAGTAAACAAATAGAAAATTTAATCAGAAACTATAACAAGTTTATTAAAGGGAATTTAGAGGAAGTTAAACAAAACTACATACAGCTTGCAAAGCTTCATGATGAGTTAGGCTTGGATTTTAACTCATATATGGATTCTTTGTCAGACCTTGAAATTTTAATTCTTAAAGAGTTTTTCCATTTTTATAAACAAAATCAATTAAAAGATTTAGATATAGAATATGTTTTTATAAATTTTGAAGATTTTTTTGACCTAATAAGAAAGTACTCTGCAGCTGGATATTTAGATAATCTAGTTCACAGAGAAAAGAAAATTATGGATGAATTTATAGAAGCAAATATAGATTATAAACTTTATGAAGTAAAAGATTTAGTAGATACACATTTAGACTGGAAAGAGGATATTTTAGATTTCTTAATAGATGAGAAAGATATAGATGAAAATATAATATCTGTTTACTCCTGTAAAGCAACTAGTTGGTTAGATGATAAACTAAGGGAAGAAAAATCCAAGGAAAAGAGAGAAAAACTAAAAAAACTTCAAGAACTTCATTACAATCTTCATAAAAGTGCAGGAAAATTAGTAAATTTAAAAAAGGAAGAAAAATTATTTCAATTAGTTTATGAATACAATAACTTTGTAAAAACAAGCCTTATATTTTTGTCTTCTATAATTGCATATACAACTTCTCAACAAATAAAAAATCTTCAAAGAGACCCCCTTACTCACTTACTTTCTAGGAGACTTTTAAAAGAAATATTTCTTAATGTTATGGATTTATCCATTTTATCAGGTGAGCCTTTTGCTGTTGCATTTATAGATATAGATAATTTTAAGGAAATAAATGATAGATATGGACATTTAATTGGGGATGAGGTCTTAAAAGCTCTTGCTAAAGCTTTGAAAGAAGAACTTAGAGGTTCTGACTATATTTTTAGATATGGAGGTGAAGAATTTGTTTTAATACTACCCTCTGTAAAAAGTTTGTCAGATTTGTTTAATATTTTAGAAAAAATAAGGAAGAAGGTAGAAAATATATCTTTAAAAGTAGATAGTAAAGAAATAAGATTTACAGTTAGTATAGGAGCAGTTTTAATAAAAGAAAATAAAAGAGCTCCCCTTGAAAAAGTTATAGAACAAGCAGATGAACTTATGTATTACGCTAAAAAAACAGGTAAGAATAAAGTTATCGTTGAATTATTTAAGATATAATTATTAAAAAAATTTTTTCGGAGTAAAGGCTTGATCCTAAACGATAAAACGATAAGAAAATATATTGATGAGAAAATTTTGGAAATAAATCCTCTTGAGGATTATCAAATTCAACCTTCATCAGTAGATCTTAGGCTTGGATACGATTTTCTTATTTACCCAGATGAAATTGAGGTTTTAGATGTAAAAGACAGATCTTATTTAGATAAAATGCAAAAAATAGAAGTGAAAAAAGAAGAAGGTTTTGTAGTCCAACCTAAACAATTTATACTTGCAACAACCATAGAATATGTAAAACTCCCTGATTTTTTAACTGCATTTGTTGAAGGTCGTTCATCTTTAGGTAGACTTGGACTTTTTATAGAAAATGCAGGATGGGTAGATGCAGGTTTTGAAGGAAATATAACTTTAGAGTTTTATAATGCAAATTCTAGACCTATAAAAATCTATCCTGAAATGAGAATATGTCAGCTTGTTTTTGCGAAAATGGTTGAGCCCGCAGAAAATCCGTATAAAGGAAAATATCAAGGGCAAAGAGGAACAACTGCTTCAAGAATATTTTTAGATAAAAATTAAATGTTATAGAATAAAAAAATTGCCCCTTTATATAAGGGGCCTTAGATAAGTTCTGGGGGAAGGGGGAGGCTCTTTTAAAGTAAGTCTTGGATAGCTTGGTCTATTCTGCTTTCTAATTCTTCTACTGCTTTTTTAGTTTCTGGATACTTTGTTTCATCAAGTAAAATAGATGCTTTTGCCCTGACTATGTAGGTAAAATCATCATCTTCTCTTTGATAAACAGTTATAACCCAAGGAGATAAAACTATAGCATTTGGGTCTGTAGTGAATATCTTATAGAGAGTAGTTATGCTAGTAACTAGAAAGTTTTGAACAAAAGTAACATTTAATTTATCAAAGTCTGGAAATATTTTTACATTATTAGATAATGGAGCAACTGGATTGGTTGTATCAACAAGTGTGATTTGATAAGCCTCTAAGTTTGCTTTTAATACCTGAACAACCTCATCTGCATCCATTTCTACTTTGTAAATCACCAACCCTTTACCTGAACCTTCTGTTGAAGGTTCCCATGCATAAGAATTTGCTATAACTGTTAATAGTATAATAGCTAAGGCTAATAGTTTTTTGAACATAAGGAGGACACTTATGTTCAAAAAACTATTAGCCTTAGCTATTATACTATTAACAGTTATAGCAAATACTTATGC
>QNYP01000045.1 GCA_003978675.1 Hydrogenothermus sp. | reverse complement strand
AACTGTTGTATTCTTATCAACTTCTATTTCTATTCCATCTATTATTACATTAACCTTATCCATATCTTTCTCCAGTTTGTATAATAGATGGAAAAGAAATAGAAGTTGATAAGAATACAACAGTTTTAGAAGCTGCTAAGAAGTTAAACATTTTAATTCCTACATTTTGTTATAACGAAAAACTGCCTATTTTTGGCGGTTGTAGAATATGTTTAGTATGGGATAAAAAATGGAAGAGAAGTATTATAGCCTGTGGAACATATGTTTATGATGGTATGGAAATAGAAACTTTAAATGAAAATGTTTTCAATGATAGAAAGTTTATACTTGAAATGTTATTTACAAGACATCCTTTAGACTGCCCTGTATGTGATAAAGCCGGAGAGTGTGATTTACAAAACTGGGGAACTTATTATGGCCCTCAACATAATGTTTTACCTATCTCTGCTTATGAAAAAATAAGACCAGAGGAAGATTGGGAAAGTGATTACTTAGAATTTGTATCAAATAGATGTGTACTTTGTCTTAAATGTGTAAGTGTTTGTCAAAATATAAATGGTGCAGATGCTTTATTTCAGGAAGAAAGGGGATTTGAAATTGTTATAGCTCCTGATAAAAAGCCTATGGATATAGAAAGTTCATGTGAAATGTGCGGTTTATGTGTAGATATATGTCCTGTTGGAGCTATTTTATTTAAACCTTTCAAGTTTAATGCAAGGCCTTGGTTATTAAAAGAAAGGATTAGCTATTGTGGTTTTTGTGTTATGAACTGTCCTGTTGCTATAGATTACGATGAAAAAAATCAAAGAATATATAGAATTCGTTCAACAGCAGACCTACAAGCATGTAGTGGTGCTTACTTAGGATATGATTGTTATGAAAGTAGTAGACTAAAAGGTTCAAAAATAAATGAAGAAAACAAATCCTTAAATGAAGTTGTAGAAAAGTTAGTTCAAATTATAAATGAAAATCCCGCTGAAACTGCTTATATATCCAGTCCATATTCAACTATAGAAACTTTTGAAACTATAAATAAATTAGTAGAAAAAACAGATATAAAAACATCTTCAGTAATAACTACAGATTTATTACCTACTATAGCAGGTTTTAAAGAGCAAACACAAGAAGTCTATGAACTTCCAACATTTAAAGATATTCTATCTGCCAAAAAAGTCGTTGTAATAGGTGAAGATGTATCAGCTTTAACGCCTGTTATTTCTTATTTCTTTAAGGCTAAATTCAAAGAAGGAAACAAAATTTCTGATGATAAACAGGTTTTTTATGTTGGAAGTAATCTAAAGAACCTAAAAAAATTCTTCCCTAAAGTTTTAGAAAAGGTTGAAGATGCAGAATCTATCTTAGATGAAGAAACTATTGTTTTATATTCTCCTTATACAAACAAAGGTAGTATCGCGTTTCAATTTGGAAAGAAATTAGGAGAATTTTATAAAAACACTGGTAGTAAAGTTATTATCTTGCCATATCAAACAAATGCTATAGGGCAGTTAAACAATTTAAAAATTACTCACTATTTACCTGAAATTTTCAAACTTATAGAGGAAGGTAAAATAAAAAATCTAATAATTTCAGGTGAAGATATTTTTGACTATATAGATGAAAATTATTTAGAAACTATTTTAAGTAAACTTGATAGCTTAATAGTTTTATCTCCTTTTGAAAGCAAGTTAACTAATTTAGCAAATATATCTATAGGAACAAATTTATGGCTAGAAGAAAGTGGAACATTTGAAGGATTTTTTGGAAAAAGAAAAAACAAAGCTCCTTTAAGGGAAAATTTTTCTGAAAAGAAAATAATAGAGAGCTTAATGAACATGTGTAAATATACTCCTAAAGCTGTTAGAGAAACAGATGGTATTTTCAGCTTTTATGATTTTGATAGATTTATAAATCTTAACTTTGAGATTTATGATTTTTCATATTTTTCTAAATATTCTAAGAACTTGACTAATTGGAAAGAAAAGAAACAATTAGCCCACACAAAAAATGATACTGTTAAATGAAGAAATATGGTTTCCTGATCCTTACTCTGCACCAAAGGACTTTCCCCTCGCTATAGGAGGGGATTTATCTCCTGAAAGATTAATATTTGCTTATTCCATAGGCATATTTCCATGGTATAGTGAAGGTGAACCAATTTTGTGGTGGTCTTTAGATCCTAGAATGGTATTATTCCCAAATGAATTAAAAATATCTAGAAGTTTAAAAAAGGTATTAAGAAACAAAAGTTTTGAAATTAAATTTAATACAAACTTTGAGGAAGTTATAAAAAACTGTGCCACAGTGAAAAGGAAAGGACAGGATGGAACATGGATAACAAACGAAATGATAGATGCGTATATAACTTTACATAAACTTGGTTATGCACATAGTGTAGAAACTTATTTAAACGGAAAACTTGTTGGAGGATTATATGGAGTAGCAATAGGTGGAGCATTCTTTGGAGAAAGTATGTTCCATAAAGTATCAGATGCATCTAAAGTGGCTTTTGTGCATTTAGTTTGGCACTTGCAAAAAAAGGGATTTGATATTATAGACTGCCAGCAGTCAACTCCACACATGGCTAAATTTGGAGCAAGAGAAATTCCAAGAAGTAAATTTTTAGATATTTTAAGCATATCAACCAAGAAAAAAATTAAGTTTTAAGGAGGATTTTATGGAAAAAGCCTTAGAAAAAGCAAAAATTTTAATGGAAGCTCTCCCTTTTATTACAAAATTTAGAGGTAAAACCTTTGTTATAAAATACGGTGGAAATGCAATGGCAAAGGCTGATTTAAAGTCTGCTTTCGCTCAGGATATATTAATGCTTAAGTATATCGGAATAAACCCTGTAATTGTTCACGGGGGTGGGCCTCAAATAGGAGAGTATCTAAAAAAAATGGGATTGGAAAGTAAGTTTATTGGAGGTTTAAGAGTTACACCGAAAGAAACCATGGATGTTGTAGAAATGGTTCTTGGGGGATTAGTTAATAAAAACATAGTTATGCTTATAAACAAATATGCAGGAGGACATATAAGAGCAGTTGGGTTAACAGGAAAGGATGGTGGACTTATAAGAGCTAGAAAACTAGACGCAAGTGAGTATTTTAAAGAAATGGGAGATTTTAGACCTACAGAACTTTTAGACTTAGGACATGTTGGAGAAGTTGAGTTTATTGATACACAAATTTTAAAACATTTAGAGGAAGATAACTACATTCCTGTTATTGCTCCCATTGGTTTTGATAATGAAGGAAATGCTTATAACATAAATGCAGATTTTGTTGCTGCAGAAGTTGCAGGAGCTTTAAAGGCAGAAAAAGCTATATTTTTAACTGATATAGAAGGTTTAAAAGATAAAAATGGAAACACAATTTCTTCAATAAAAGTTAGCCAAATAAAACAAATGATAGAAGATGGAACAATTACAGGTGGAATGATACCTAAAGTAAAAGCCTGTATAACTGCACTAGAAAAAGGAGTAAAAAAAGCCCATATTTTAGATGGACGAGTATTACATTGCGTTTTACTTGAAATATTTACATCTGAAGGAATTGGAACAGAAATAACTTTAGATTAAAGAAGCCCCAAAAAGGGGCTTGTTTATTTTATAATTGTGGTCTTGGAGTATTTGGAGATGATGGTGGTAATACTGGTAAAGTTCTAGCCTCTTCTGGAATTTCTCCAGTTAAACTATCTAAGAAAGCAACAATTTTATCAACCTCATCTTCTGTAAGCTCTACTCCTAGCTGATATTCTGCCATTATTTTAACTGCTTCCTTTATATCCCAGATTTTACCTGTGCTAAAGTATGGATAAGTTCTAGTTATATTCCTCAAAATAGGGACTTTGAATACATATTTATCTTCTTCCTTCTTAGTAATTTTGTATCTTCCAAGGTCTTCTCCAAGAATTTCTTTAGGATATGGTTTTACAACACCCATTTTCTGGAACATAGTTCCACCAACTGCTGTTCCTTGATGACAAGAAGCACAACCTTTTTCTATAAAAAGTTTCAAACCTTCTTTTTCTTTCTTTGTTAAAGCGTTTAAATCTCCTTCCAAAAATTTATCAAATCTAGATGGAGTAATTAAAGTTCTTTCAAATGCAGCTATAGCTTTAGCTACGTTATCGTATGTTATAGGTTCTTTTTCATTTGGAAAAGCTTGTTTAAAGGCTTTTACATAACCTTCAATAGTTTTTAGCTTAGATATAACATGCTCAGGATTAGGTTCTGCCATTTCAACATGAGCCAGTATTGGACCTTTTGCCTGTTCTTCCAAATTCTTAGCTCTACCATCCCAGAATTGAGCAATTTGAAAATCTGCATTTAAGGTAGTTGGAGAATTTCTTCCACCTGTAAAGAATTTATGTCCTAAAGCAGTTTCCACTCCGTCTACTCCAAATAATGAAAGGTTATGGCAAGTATTACAGCTAATAACTCCACTAAATGATAGTCTTGGGTCATAATAAAGCATTTTCCCAAGTTTTACTTTTTCGGGAGTTGTTGGATTGTAAGCTGGAGATGTTGGTTCTTTTGGAAGAGGTTTAAAATAAATTTTAGCTTGTTTTAATAAATCCTCATCTGACATCGCCATTGCAGATGATGCCACAGCTAGACTCATCAAAGCTGAAAACTATTGAAGGTTATGTAAAAGCCTTTAAACAAGCTTTTCCAAATGAAAAAGAACCTATAACATACGATAACGTAGCTATAGCTTTAGCTACGTTAT
>QNYP01000039.1 GCA_003978675.1 Hydrogenothermus sp. | reverse complement strand
AAAAAGAGTTTTCACGATTACATTACAGGATTAAAGCAAACTATTAGAGTAAGAGTATTTGGGAGATTGAAAAGTAGCCCTAACTCTGTCAGAATATATGGACAGATAGGGGTAGTAAGGTGTGGTGACCTCCTGTCAGGGATAAGGCTTGTGTCAAGCAAACAAACTCCCTGTGAAGCCCTTGACTTTAGTCAAGGGTAGTTCACCCCTTTTGTATACTGTTTTGTGGAGGAGGCTACCAAGCAGAACCTTTTAGGATTTGTCCTCCATTGATAAGTTTCTATCAAAAAGCCAAAGCTTTCTGTGGCAAATGTAGTAGTAATTAACCTTTATCCCGTTAACCTTAAGCTCTTCAAAGTTTATCTCTTGCTTTATCTAAAAATTTAACAAGTACTCATACATAGGGATTATCCTTATATTTTTATTTTCTACTTTTATTTCGTCTTTCTCTTCGTAGGTTAGCATTATTCCTTCCTTCTTATTTAGATAATTTAAGGCTTCCAACAATCCTTTTATTTCTCTTTCTTTTGTTTTTTTGTCCTGTAAGGTGTAGCTAACCTGTATAGGTATGGCATCTCTATCCTTAATTACGATAAAATCACATTCCTTTTTTTCTTTAAAATAAAAAACTTCATATCCTTTTGCAACAAATTCTTTTACTAATATATTTTCCAGAAGCTTCCCGTAGTTTTCTAAAAATGAAAATGTAAGAGCAGTTAAAAAGCCATTATCAACTAAATAAGCCTTTTTTTGTGAAAATTCTGTTTTTAAAACTGATTTTGAAAATTTTTTAGCAATTAACACAAAAAATATAGCTTCCAACATATCAAAAAACTCATATAAGGTATCTTTTGAAACTTTATACCCTTGAGATTTTAGCTCATTGTGAATATTGTTTATAGAAAGAGGTTTCCCTACTGTTTCTATTAACCTTTTTGCAAAATACTTAAGTATATTAGGAGATTTTATCTGATATCTTTCTATTAAATCTCTATAAATCATAACATCAAAGTATTCTTGTAGAATTTTTATTTTTAAATCCTTATTTTCTATTTTTACAACTTCAGGAAAACCTCCAAACTTCATATACTCATTAAGTAAATTTTTTAACAAGGTTTTCTTTTCCAGGGAGTATAAATATTTTTCTTTAAAGTCAAAACCCTTAAATTTAAGGAACTCTTTAAAATTTAATGGAAAAACTTTATAAGTTATTGACCTGCCTCTAAGTGATGTTGCTATTTCTGTAGAAAGAAGCTTTGAATTAGAACCTGTTATGAAAATATTTTTTGAATAGTTATCATAAATTCTTCTTATAAATTTTTCCCAGCCTTCTATGTTTTGTATCTCATCAAAGAAGAAAAAAACTTCATTTAAAGGAATTTCTGGATAAAGTTCTTTATATGCTTCAAGTAATAAATTTAACTCTTCTGCCTTTATATCTAATCTTTCATCTTCAAAATTTATATACACAATCTTTTCAATAGGTAATGTCTTTAGTAAGCTTTTTATAGTCTGAAATAGTATATAAGTTTTTCCACTTCTACGAACTCCTATTACTGATATTATTTTTTCGGTATCTGCAGGTATAGTTATATCCCTTTCTATTATAGGAGGAAACTTTTTCTCTTGGAACTCAACTATAAGCTCTTTAAATATATCTTTCCTTTTCATAAGGAAATTTTATCATAGTTTTTTCCTTTATAGAAGGAAATTTTACAAAAACATATCCTATTCAAGTCCGTATTTTTCTAAAATTTGTGAAATTATGCAAATTTTCAACCTTACAAAGCATTTAAAATTTTTTTGGATGATTACACATTTTTTATATAATTCTTGTTTAATCCAATTTTAGAATTAGATTTTAGTTCATAATTTTTCTTTTTTAATAAATATTTATTAAGTTTTACAACATTTCCAAACACTAATATTGCTGGTTTTTCAGCTTTTTTCGCAATTTCTGGTAATTCTTCCAGCGTTGTAATAAATGTTTTTTGATTTTCCCTTGTTGCATTTGATATTATCGCAACAGGCATGTTTGTAGGAATATCATGCTTCAAAGCTTCTTCTTTAATTTCTTTAGCTCTACTTAAACCCATCAAAACTATAGTAGTATGGTTTGGAATTTTTAGAAGTGGTATCCAATCTTTGTTAAACTTATTTCCCCTTAAATGTGCAGATACAATAGATAAGTTTGTTGCATATCCTCTACAAGTTGGAGCTATACCTGCATAGAGAGGTGCTGCTAAAGCAGAAGATACACCTGAAATTACTTCCACATCTATCCCTCTTTCTAATAAGTAAATAGCTTCTTCAGCTCCTCTACCAAATATGTATGGATCTCCACTTTTCAATCTACCAACTAATAATTCCTGCTTTGCTAATTCATACATTAACTTATTTATTTCTTCCTGTTTTAATGTTATTTTCCCTTTTTGTTTACCAACATATATTATTTTTGTTTTTTTTGGTATTAACTGAATTATTTCTTCAGAAATTAAGTGGTCTATAAGAGCTACATCTAAATTTTGTATTATCCTAAAAGCTTTTAAAGTTAGAAGTTCAGGGTCTCCAGGACCACAACCAACTATATAAACTTTTCCCATTTTTTTCTCCTTATCGTTAATTTAAATTGTATTTCTCAACAGAAGAACTGCTAACACTAGTACAATAATGTTTAAAGATAATCTAAATGGTTTTTGGGGTAAATAAGGAGCTATTATAGATCCTAAAATAACACCTAAAATACCTCCCTTAATTAAATCAAGCAAAATACTAGTATTAACCCCATCTAAAGTTAAATGTAATCCACTGGCAAAGATAGTTAATATTAATCCATGAACTATATCTGTTCCTACTATCTTTGATGGACTTAAAGAACAAAAAGCAAGTAATAATGAGGCTACAATAATTCCTGCCCCTACAGATGTAAAGCCTATATCAAAACCAACAACAAATCCTATTAATGGTATTAGATAAGATTTACTTCTTATATCAATATCTGTTAAATGTCTGGATTTAGAGAAAAGTCTAAATAAAGAAAATAAGGATGATAATAAAATCATTATAAAAATAATTATAGGTATTAGTTTGTTAGATATATAAGGATACTTATCATAAAAATAATGCAAAAGATAACTTCCTAAAATAGATCCAGGAATACTTCCTACTAATAGTAAAAATATTAATTTTGTACATATTAATCCTCTAAGTAGATATATAACAGCTGCAAAAACTTTTGTTATTGCAGAAAAAAGTAAACTTGTACCAACAGCAATAGGAACAGGAACACCCATAAATAATATGAGAAAGGGAGTAGTAAGCATACCACCCCCAATACCTGTTAAACCTATTGATAGTCCTAGAAAAAAACCTATAATTATTGTTTCCATCTATTCCTTTTCCGTAAAAGTATGTAATCCACATTCAAGTTTTCCTTTTCCTGCCCATCTACCAGCTCTTTCATCCTCTCCATCTAAAACAGGTCTAGTACAAGGTTTACATCCTATACTTAAGTAGTTTTTATCGTAAAGGATGTTGTAAGGTAGATTATGTTTATGAACATATTTCCAAACATCCTTTCTTGTCCAATCTGCAATAGGGTTTATTTTTAATATTTCTTTTCCAGAAGGAAGTTTATGTATTTCTACTTTACCAATATTTGCACGTGTAGGAGATTGATCTCTTCTCATTCCAGTTATCCAAACATCTAAATCTTCTAGAACTCTTTTTAAAGGTTCTACTTTTCTTATATAACAGCATTTATCAGGGTCTTTTTCATAAAGGTTTTTTCCGTATTTTCTTTCCTGTTCTTCTATAGTTATCAAAGGTTTAATAATTTTTAGATTTATATCCCATTCATTCTTTACTTTTTCAACAAGCTGATAAGTTTCTGGAAAGTGATAATCTGTATCTATAAATATTATTAATGCATCTGGTTTGATATCTTTAATCATATGGATTATAGAGATATCATCTGCACTAAATGATGAAGTAAATCCTACATTTTCATAATTTTCAAAAACCCATTTTAATAAATTTTGAGCAGGTAAATTTTCAAAGTATTTACTTTTTTCTTTTACAAACTCTTTTGTAATCATCTGCTTACCTCCTTATAATTCATAGATATTTTTATAATTCAGATAGTTTGCATAGTATTGAAGATTTTTTAGAATTTGAGAATAATCATATTTGCTAAATAAATCTTTTGTGATATCAAAACCTTCTTTTATTGAGTGAACTTTACCTTTTAAGTAAAGAAGTAAAGCTCCATTAATAAAAAGTAGATTTTCAAAATCTTTTAGATTCCTAGATAATAAATCTTCTAAAAATCTAATATGTGTTTTTATGTCAAATTTACTATTGATAAGTTTTTTAGCCTTAAAATCTAATAAGTTTATTTCTAAGACTTCTTCCTTATCGCCGTAAATAAAAATATTTGTAGAATCGTTTATATCAGGAAATCCTTCTCTATCTATTACAATAGCAAATCTTTTATATCTACCTTTTAATAAATCTCTGTAAAAAAGTACTTCTTCGTAATTTTTAGCTCCTGTTATCAGATATTGAGATCCTACAGGATTTGAAAATTTTTCTACGTATGTGAAAACATCATTAATATTTAATTCTTCTCTTATATAGTTAATAGAAGATAACTTAGGGAAAAAAAGGGATCTATTGAAAAAAGAAATATTTAGATTCTTTAACATATTAACACTATCTTCTTTAGTTAAAATAGATAGA
>QNYP01000038.1 GCA_003978675.1 Hydrogenothermus sp. | reverse complement strand
AGGACAGTTTGAGGCATTAAAAAAGGAAAATATTCCATTCATAGGAATAGATTACCCAGGTTTTGGAAATACACCAGTTTTTAAAACATTCAAGTCTTTAAACCAATATACAGACTACATAGTATCAAAAATCTATGAAGAAGGAATAGATAAAGTTATCGCTGTGGGAGATAGTATGGGGGGATACATAATGTTTGACATGTTCAAAAGACACAAAGAAATATTAAAAGGATTGGTCTTTGTTTCAACAAGAGCAGAAGCTGATACAGAAGAAGCAAAACAGGCTAGATTTGCAACAATAGAAAAAGTAAAGAAAGAAGGAAAAGATTTTTTAATAGAAGCAATGCTAGAAGCCCAGACAGCACCTTCAACAAAACAAGACAAAACAAAAATGGAAAAATTAAAATGTTTAATGCTACAGGCTACAGAGGAAGGAATAATAAATGCCTTAACAGCTATGGCACACAGGGAAGATAATACTTCTATACTTAAAGAGATTGATATTCCTACAATTGTTATAGCAGGGAAAGATGATGAGAAGGTAACTCCACCAGAAGTTGTTAAAAAAATAGCAGATGGAATACCAAATGCTAAATTCTACGAAATTCCAGATTCTGCCCATCTACCACCTTTTGAAAATCCTAAAAAATTTAATGAGATACTTATAAGGTTTATTAAAGAATGTATGTAAAAGCTTTTCTTTCTCTGCTTTTCTTTTTTTCTTTTTCTTACTCGTTAGAAGTATGTTATAAAGGGTATTACATATTTTTCCCTATAATAGTTGATTGTATAAATTACGAACCAAAAAAAGTAGAAGCTTATGCATACTCAACTCCTTTTGGCTCTTTGTTTAAAAAAGTTAAATATGAAGGAAATTCTAAATACACATATGAAAACAGTATTTTAGTCTCTAAACAGTTTTACTTTATTCAACAGGAGGGAAAACATAAATACATACATCACTATGTATTTAAAGAAAACACCATTCTTTATGAAAAAAGACATTATAAGCTTAAAAATGATAAATATATTTTTAAAGACAAAAAACAAAAAACATTTAAGACAAAGGAAATATTCTTTGACCCATTTACTTCATCTGTTTATTTATACAAAGCTATAAAAAGCAAAAAAAGTGGATACATTCCAATATTTTATGACGGTAGATTTTATAAAGTTCCATATAAAGTAGAAAAGAAAGAAAAAATAAATATAGATGGTAAAATATACAAAACACAAAAAGTTTACCTTAATCCAGAGTTTAAGTCTAAAGGATTATTAAAACCCACAGGAAATTGGTATTTATGGATAGATGAAAATTTAAATATTCCAGTAAAAATGCAGGTAAAGTTTACAATAGGAAGTTTTAGATTAGTCTTGAAATCTTTAAAATTGGAGGAAGAGGATGAAAGTAAGTGAGTACCATAAACAAGGATTAAAAAATTTTGTTGAGGAGGAAAATCTCAGTGGATATGAAATACTAGGTGAGGCAAAAGAAAAAGTTCACAGAGTAAGATGCTTTATAAAAAAAGAAGATGGAAAAATTATAGATGCAAAATTTAATGCCTCAAAAAGATGCAAAAAACTTTTAGCAATAGCAGATTTAGTATGCGAAAAAATCAAAGAAAATGGGAGTGTAGATATAAACTTTGATGAGATTTTACAATTTTTTAAAGAAGAAAAAGAGCAAGATAAAATGAAAGCAAGACTTGAAATAGTAAAAAAAGCAGTTTTAGGAGGATAAATGAAAAAAGAAATTTTAGATATGTTAAAACTCCAAGACCAATTAAACACAAAAATAAATCCAAATTGGAGAAAGGATAGAGACCATGTAGATTTTGCAAGAGCAACTTGGCTTGAATGTGCAGAGCTTGTGGAAAGCCTGCCTTGGAAATGGTGGAAAAAGCAAACTCCAGATATAGAAAATGTCCAAATAGAAGTTGTTGACATATGGCATTTCATAATGTCTTTTATATTACTAGATTTTGAAAATTTAGAAGATGCTTTAGAAAGCGAATATTTAAACTTCTTTATAAAAGGAGTAAATGAAGATTTCCATAATGTAAACATAAATGGAGTATATATCCATCATTACCTTGGAGAAACAGATGAATATCAGAGGATTATATTCCTTGCAGAACGGGTTGCAGAAGGATTTTTGAAAGATGAACCTTTAGAAGGTATATTTTTCTTTGGACTTTTAGTAAGAAATACAATTTCCTTTAAAGATTTATATCTTTTATATATAGGTAAAAATATACTTAATCACATTAGACAAGAATTTGGATATAAAGAAGGAAATTACAAAAAAACGATTGATGGACTTGAAGACAATAAATATTTATTTAAATTAGTAAAACAAGTGAAAAATAAAAATCAGCTAGAAGAAAAAATTAGAGAAGAATTTAAAAAACTAATGGAGGGATAACTATGGAACCTTATGGATTTTTTATAAGTCAATTATTTTGGCTAATTTTTATATTTATGCTTGTTTTTCCAATGCTAAAAGCACAGACTTTAGAATGGAGTAGAGAAAGACTTATTAGGGCTATTGAGGAAAAACGAAAATCAAGAGTTATAACTATGATACACAGGCAAGAAACTCGTTCATTTTTTGGGTTTTTTATGATGAGATTTATAAATATTGAAGATTCAGAGCAGGTTTTAAGAGCTATTAGATTAACACCTAAAGATATGCCTATAGATTTTATAATCCATACTCCCGGAGGACTTGCGTTAGCAGCTACACAAATAGCACAAGCCCTAGCTGATCACAAGGCACCTGTTAGAGTAATTATTCCCCACTATGCAATGTCTGGAGGAACATTAATAGCTTTAGCTGCAGATGAAATTATTATGGATGAACATGCCGTTTTAGGTCCTGTTGACCCACAGCTAGGACAAGAACCTGCAGCGTCTATTGTAAAAATTAAAGAACTTAAAAATCCTAATGAAATAGATGATGCTACATGGGTAAAAATAGATATAAGTGAAAAAGCATTAAAACAAATGTATGAAAACGTAAAAAGTATATTACTTAAAAAAAGATATCCAGAAGAAATTGCTAAAAAAGTAGCAGAAGAATTATCTCTTGGAAAATATACACATGATTATCCAATCACAGTAGATAAGTTGAAAGAATTAGGTTTAAAAGTTTCTACAGATATGCCAGAAGAAGTTTATGCATTAATGGAGCTTTACCCTCAACCTGCAGGACCTCAATCTGTCCAATATATACCTGTTCCTTATCAAAGACCTGGAAATTCTCAGCAGGCAGGTAAATGAGTAAGATAAAAGAAATATTTTCTTTAAAATACATAAGAGACACATTCTTAACAGGCTTTTTTGTTTTTTTGCCTGTTGCCCTTACCATTTTTATAGTTTTCTACATACTTTCTTTGGTAAATAATTTAGTTTTGCCTTATTTAAGGTATATACTCCCTATTCCAGATATACCTGGCATAGGTGTTTTAACAACATTACTTTTAATATTTTTTACAGGACTTTTAACTAAAAACTTTTTAGGGAAAAAACTTTTAAGTATTAGTGATTATATATTTTCCAAAACCCCTTTAGTAAGGTCTATATACAACTCTTTAAAACAAATAACAGAATCATTATTTATAAAAAAAGGTTCATTTAAAAAAACAGTTTTAGTAGAATTTCCAAGAAAAGGAATGCTTTCTATAGCCTTTGTTGCTAGTGAGATAAAAATTAATGACAAAAAATACTATGCAGTTTATGTTCCAACTGCACCTAACCCAACTTCAGGATATACAATTTTTGTAAAAGAGGAAGAAATTATCCATACAGATTTAACAATAGATGAAGCCACAAAAATTATACTTTCTGGAGGATTAGTAATTCCTAAAGAAGTAAAGATAAAAGAAGATATTTAAGTAGTATCCCACTTATACCCTATACCACGAACTGTTTTTATATATTTTCCATATTCTCCGAGCTTATCTCTTAAATTTTTTATATGAACATCAACAGTTCTATCAAAAACATCGTCTTCATTTTTCCATATTTCATCCAATATAAAATCTCTTGATAAAACCTTTTTTTCAGATTTAATCAGCAATGCTAAAAGTTTAAACTCTTTAGATGTTAATTTTATAGGTTTATTATTAATCTCTACAGTATACTTATCAAAATCTATCTTCAAACCATTAAATTTATAATGTTTTCCTTCTTCAGGACAATTTTTCCTTTTAGTTCTTCTTAAAATAGCTTTTATTCTTGCCAATAGTTCTCTTATTGAAAAAGGTTTTGTAATATAATCATCTGCTCCAAGTTCAAGTCCAACAATTTTATCTATTTCTGTGCTTTTTGCAGTGAGCATTATAACAGGTATATCTGCTGTTTCTCTGTCTGATTTTAAAAGTTTACATAGCTCAAGACCATCCATATCAGGTAGCATAATATCTAAAATAACTATATCTGGCTTTTGAGACTTTATTGCTTGATAAGCAGGATTACTACTGTAAAAAGGTTTTACTTCATAACCTTCTTTTTCTAGATTATAAACCAAAAGCTCATTTATATCTTCGTCGTCTTCTATTACATAAACAAGAGGCATTTTTAACCTTTTCACAATTTTTTATCGGGTTACCTTCCGACATAGGAAGCTCGGCTTACCGTTGCTCCCTTCCGGGCCTGGCGGGGTTCACCGGCTCCTATTCGGAAGGACCCGATAAAAAATTGTGAAAAGGTTAAAAATGCCTCTTGTTTATGTAATAGAAGACGACGAAGATATAAATGAGCTTTTGGTTTATAATCTAGAAAAAGAAGGTTATGAAGTAAAACCTTTTT
>QNYP01000040.1 GCA_003978675.1 Hydrogenothermus sp. | reverse complement strand
GGTTAAAAGACACAGGTAAATATATGTTTGTGAAGTATAAAACAGGAACTATAGCTATAATAGATAGAGATACCCTTAAAATCAGAACATTTTTTAAAGTTGATAAAAAAGGTAGCACCAATAAGGAAAGAGTTTTAAATTATATTCAGGAGCAAAAAAAATTATTAGAAAAACATATAGGCAATAAAACCTTTATGGAGCTTGGAGATGGCGAAGGTAAAAGATAAAGAAGATATTAAATACGCCCTTAAATATATACTTTTAGATTTTGATGTTGATGAATTTGTTGGAGTAGATATTTACGATATGGAGAGAGCGTTAGAAACAGAAGACCCAGAATTAATAGAAATGGTCGATAAAATTCTGCAAAAATTTAAAAATCAGATAACAGAACCGGGAGTTTATGAATCTATATTATTCATTACAAAAAAAAATACGCCTTTACTTTATGAAAAATTAAAACAATTGCACTAAAATGAAGAAATCAAAATACCTAAAAAGTTTTCTCAAAAATAGAATAATAGAAAACCTAAACAAGTTGAAAAATCAAGATTTCGTCTCAGAAATAGATACTCAAATTTTCTTAGTTGAACCTGTCTTATGTTTGGCAGGATTTGATGTTTTTTCTCCAGACATTATAAAAAGAGCAAATAGAAATTCAAAGAAGTTGCAAGGAGATATAGAAGTTTATAACAACGAAAAGTTGGTGCTTTTCATTGAAGTTAAAAATATAAAAAGTGACGAATTCCCAAGAGATTTAAATGGTAAGGGGCATTAAAAAAAGAAAGTGGCCAACTTAAGGTAAAAGATAGGGATGGGTTAAGTCAACTGCGAAATTACATTTACCAGAAATGCAAGATTTATAAAAATTGTAAAGGACATAAAATTTCCAAAGGAATAAAAAAGCACTGTAATTTTTATCCTATACTCACTAATGGAGAAAAGTGGATTATTTTTAACAAAGTTCCCTCTTGTTTAATAGGTAAGGTTTATATTGAAAAACCTATAATAGATGTGTGCAAAGAAAATACAAATTTTTATAAATTTGATGTAAATTCTGAATTAGATAATTTAGTAAAATTTATCGAACACATAAAAATACAAATGTAATTGTCCAACCTGTCCTAATAATCCTGCCACTTCAGAATTAACCTTTTTATCAAAACATTCTCTAAAGGTGAACTATGGGATTTTTTGATATATTTAAAACTCCATTAAGAAAAGTACCAGCTCTGATTGATTCACTCTGGAGTAAAGTAGCCGAAGATGATTACTCCCAGCTTGACCCTGAAAAACTAAAACAATATTATAGAGAAGAATTCTTTGTAAAAGCTATAACAAATATATCAGCATCTTTCATTTTTGCAGATGGATTTTCTGTAAAAAGTAAAGATTCAGAAGCTCAAGAGATACTTCAAAAAATCTGGAATAACAATCTGGAAGAACTCCAGTCAGCTGGCAGAGATGCTTCGCTTTTTGGGAATGCTTACCTGTTTATAGGATATAATAACGGCATTGATATAATGACAATCTTCCCCGGTAAAGTTTCCATAATCCCAAATCCTTCAGACATAAGAGATTACAAAGAAATTTTAATTACACATATAATTAATCAGGACTTACAGGGCATTGCTCAATCCAAAATAACAACAAGATTAACTCCAGAGTATATAGAAACTTATCAAGATGATAAACTCATCGAGAGACAGCCTAACAGAGTAAAAGAAATTCCTCTTGTTCACATTGCCTATGATAGATTTGCAGGAGAATTATACGGAACCGGAGATATAACAGAAGCTACAATAAAAGCAATCAAGGCTTACAGTGACATTATGGAAGCTGCAAGAAAAAATCTTAAATATCACGGAACACCAACTCCGGTTATAATCACAAGAGATACAGAAGCAGCTGAAAAGCAGATAAAAAACTGGGATATGAACAAAGCATTACTTCTTCCAGAAGATAGTGAAGCTAAATTCTTAGAAAGTTCAAGGGCCTTCGGAGAATTAAAAGACTTCCTTGAAATACTTTTCTATAACATTGTGATATTATCTGAAACTCCAGAATTTCTTCTGGGAGCTCATACTCCTTCCTCTCTTGCTTCAGTAAAAGAACAAATGCATCCAATAATCAGAAAAACCAAAAGAAGACAGCTTATATGGAAGCAAGCCCTTCAGGATGCGAATAGAATCATCCTTAAACTTTTAGAAATCAATGAAGGTTATAAATTCAGCACCTACGAAACAGAAGTAGAATTCCCCGAGCCTTACAAAAAAGACCTTAAAGATGTAGTTGATAGCATTTCAAAACTTGTAGCAGCAGGAATAATTAACGAGCAACAAGCCAAAGCAATTATTGAGGATTACTTACCCCAACTGGTTGAAAGTGAAGCAGAAGACACAGATTATAATCCGGAGAATAACTGGCAAGAGGAAAATGCATAATGGCAGGAACTTTCGGTTTTGATAAATTTCATAAATTTTTAGACAGGAAAGTCAAAGAATTCAAAGAAAAAGAAAAAAGATTTTTAAAAGAAACTGCTATACGAGCAGAAAAATATGCAAAAGAAGAGGTTCCCGTTGATACAGGACACCTAAGAAGAAGTATAAAAGTAGAAATAGGAGATAACTGGTCTGCAGTTGGAACTAATGTAGAATATGGACCTGCACAGGAACACGGAGCAACTATAAGACCTATAAATGCAAAGTTTCTTGCTATTCCAGTCAACAAAAAAATAAAAAAGCAAACAGAAAAGTATGGTTCTCCGAGGGCTTTTATAGAAGCTTTAAAAAAGCAAGGATACAACATTTTTGTTGAAGATGGTGTGATAAAAGCATCCAAAAGGAAAAAAGTTATTTCTTTATTTGCCCTTAGAAAACAAACAAAAATAAAAGGAAAACATTTCCTCAGAAACGCAAAAATTAAAGTGATAAAAGAAATTCCAGAAATAATCAGAGGATTATAATGTTTGGAGCTGATGATATATTCAGGATAGGAATTGTATTTGAAGCTATTGATAAGCTATCTAAGCCTTTAAAACATATAGAAAAAGTTTCTGAAGAAACCCAAAAGGCATTAGAAAGTCTTTATGCAAGTTCAAAAAAACTTGCAAATATTGGTAAGGATCTTGCCATTGTAGGTGGAAGTATTACAGCAGCTTTTGCTCTGCCCGTTACCTCTGCTATTCAGCTTGAAAAGCAAGTTTATGAGTTTAATAAAGTTGTTGGAGCTTCAGAAGAAGAATTGTCCAAATACACAGAAGCATTTATGAAAATGTCTTCTCAAATTCCAATAGCAACAGACGAGATATTTGCTTTATCTGCTTCACTTTCCCAGATGGGAATACCCAAGGAACAGCTTGTAGAATTCACAGAAATGGTATCTAAAGCTGCATTTGCATTTGATATGCTTCCAGAAGAAGCAGGAAAAGCCTTTGGAGAAATAAAAAATGCGTTTGCTATTCCAACTATTGATGCTTTAAGAGATGTGGGAGATACAGTTAATTACCTTTCTAATACAATGGGTGCAGCTGCAATAGATATTATTGACATCTTGAAAAGAGTTGGTGCTACAGCAAAAGCATTTGGTATAGAAGCAAAATATGCAGCAGTATTTGGAGCTGTTATTAAAGAAGCAGGTATTTCAGCAGAAGAGACAGCAACTTCATTCAGAACACTTTTAACCAGAACACAAGCAATGGATAAAGGATTCTTAAATGTTCTGTCTGCTATTGGAATGACTAAAGATGAATTCTTAAAGCTAAAACAACAAAATCCTTCAGAGGCTCTTATTAAAGTATTAGATGCAGTAAAAAAACTGGACTCAACAAAACAAACACAGCTTTTAAAAGAATGGGTTGGTCTTGAACATGTTGGTAAAATACAAATCCTCGTAAACAATCTTGATAGGCTGAAAGACAAACTAAAAGAGGTTCAAAGTGGAGCTCAAGCAGGCTCTATGCAACAAGAATTTGAAGCATTAACAAAATCCACAGCTGCACAGCTCCAGCTACTCTGGAATAACATAAAAAACATAGCATCTTTAATAGGATCTGTATTCTTACCACCACTCAATATGATGATACAGGCTTTCAGTGCTATTCTTTCACCAATAGCTACATTCATAAATCATCATAAAACTTTAGCTTCCGTCATTCTTTTACCAATAGGAGCATTTGGGATTCTAACACTGGTTATAGGTGGTCTTTTAGGGGCTATCGGCTTACTTGGAATGGGAATAACAAAAGGGATTTTAAGTTTTATTAATTTAAAATTGGAAATTATAGAGCTTAGCAGTATAGTCAAAAAAGAATTAATTCCTTCTCTTAATGTTGCTATCGCTAAACTTAATCTATCTTCCGGAATATCTACATTTTCAAAAGCTGCTTTTATGGCACTAACAAATAGCATTAAAACATCAGTAATTGCTTTAAGAAGTTTAACAATGGCTGCTATTAGCTTTGTTTTCACTCCAGTAGGTGCGGTTCTGACAGGAATAGCTATAGCAGGTTATCTTGTTTATAAAAACTGGGATAAAGTCAAAGGGTTATTTAAAGCAATTTATAACTTCCTTTATCTTGATAGAATAAAAGCATTCTGGATGGGCTTCAAGGAGGCTTTCAGTGATATTTCAAATGTCATAAAACCTTTAAAAGATGCTTTTTCAAATTTAGCCAGAGCTCTTGAACCGGTTTTCCAAGCGATAGCAAAAGTTTTTGGATTTAAATACAACCCTGACAACAGTTCATTTATGGTTTTTGCAAGAATGGGAATACTTGCAGGGAAAGCTCTTATATCTGTCATTTCCGTAATAGCCGAGTTTGCTACAGTTCTAATAAATCTAATCGCAGAAGTTGTTAAATTTGGAAGCAAGCTTATATATTCAGTTACCCATCCTTTTGAAGTTATAAGAAACTTTCTTAAAAC
>QNYP01000042.1 GCA_003978675.1 Hydrogenothermus sp. | reverse complement strand
TCCTTTTGGTTAGTTTCAACTAACCAAAAGGAGTGAAGGGATGAGAAAGCATCAAAAAAGTTTACTTGCATTTTTACTGCTCTTTATTTTTTCTTTATCAATTATATCTTGTGAAGGTAGAGGAAAAATAGTAATTGAAGAACCCCCTAATGCAGATGTTTATATTAATGGTAAAAAAGTAGGTAAAACTCCTATTACTTTACAGTTACGAGAAGGTAAATACAACATTACAGTCGCAACTGCTCCTTTCGTAGAGGAAACAAAGAAAAATGTGCAGGTTTATTTTGATAAGACTATAGTTTTAAGATTTAGTCCTTCACCTAAAGGTATATTAAATGCAGATTCAGTTCCTAAGGGAGCAGAAGTTTATGATAAAAGAGAATTTCTAGGAACAACTCCTATACAAGTAAAATTAGACCCTGGTATACATGAAATATTTTTCCAAAAAGGAAAGCTTAGTGCAGTAAGAAAAGTAAATATAGAATACCAAAAAGAAACAAAGTTGTTTGTCAACTTAGAAAAAGCTATTGTTCATGTAAATGTTAACCCATCTGATGCAATATTAACTATCGATGGAAAAAAATATACTCAGTTTCCTATTACTTTAGAGTTAGAAGAAGGAATACATAATATAGTAGTTAAGAAAAATTTATATGAAGATAAATTTACATTAAAAGTTAGAAAAGGCTATGAATTAAATGTTAGCTATGAATTAAAACCTTTACAACTTCCTCCTGTTCAGGCTTATGGTCCAATTAAGTTTACAAACAATGGAAAATATCTTGTTTCTATGGGTAAAGCAGGTATATATTTCTGGAATATAAACAAATTCAAACCTGAGATTTCCTTATGGGACCCTGAAGATGTTAGAAACTTTGATAAGTTTATAAACTTTGGCATATCTAACAATGATGAATTTGTGGTAGGAATAAAACCAATAAGAAAACTTGCATATCAATTTAAAGATAAAAGTAAAAGGGACAAAATTCTAATATGGGATTTGAAAACCACTGCTATTTTAAGCTCTAAGCTTTACGATATAGAAACTGTCTTTGCAACATTTACTAAAGATAACAGTAAAGTAGTATTGCTTGGCAAAAATGGAACTATTTATTTACTCAATAGAAACTCAGGTAATTTAGAAGAAAAGGAAAATATAGGTAATAATATTACCGCTTTCTCTGAAACAAAAGACTTTGTAGTATTTGCAGACAGCATAGGAAACATATATAAATTAGATAAATCAAGCCTAAATATAATAAAAGAAAAAGTATTTAGCTCAAAAATCAATGCAATAGCTATATCGAAAGATGATAAGTATATAACTGTAGCATCTAACAATAAAGGAAAACTTTTAAATGCAACAGATTTAAAACTTATTAAAGAAAAATCCTTTAAAGAAAATATAACTGCCATGGCTATATCTCCTTCTGATAAACAAATTGCTGTTGCGTTTGGTAAAAAAGTTGTTGTTTATGATAAGCAAACAGAAAAACCTCTATATGCAATAGAAAACCTCCCTGCTCCTATAGTTTCTATGCTATTTAAAGATGAAGAAGTTTTAATAACTGCATCAGGAATGAAAACCCCTTATGTAGGTCTCTGGAAGAAAGGAAAACTACTTAAAAAATGGGTTCAAACTATAGAATAAGCATAAAATTTGGGGATTCTCCCCTTTTTCTTTTATAATTTTTTTATCTATTTCTTTTGGAGACAAGTTTATGTGCGGAGTTTTTGGAGTTATAAACAATAAAGATGCGGCAACATTAACACATCTTGGACTACATGCATTACAGCATAGAGGACAAGAATCAGCAGGAATAGCTGTATCTGATGGATATGACATAAATCTAAAACTTGGAGAAGGTTTAGTTACCAAGGCAATTTCTGCAGAAGATTTAAAAGAGTTAAAAGGTGATATAGCCATAGGGCATGTTAGATATTCAACAGCAGGAGGTTCTAATCCTAAAAATATACAACCTTTTTATGCTCACTTTTACGGTGGAAGTTTTGCAATAGCTCATAATGGTAATCTTGTTAATGCAGATGAGATAAGACAATCTTTAGAAAAGGAAGGAGCTATTTTTAGGTCTACTTCTGATACAGAGGTTTTTGTTCACTTAATAGCAAGGGCAAAAGAACCCCCTCCTGCTCATATAATATTGCATAAAAATGATGTTGACTTTTTACCTTTAATTTTTGATGCAATGAAAAAGGTAAAAGGAGCTTATTCTTTAGTTATTCTTAGAGAAAAACAACTTATTGCAGTTAGAGACCCTTATGGGTTTAGACCGTTATTGCTTGGGAAAAATAGAAGTGGTAGTTATTTTGTAGCTTCTGAAAGCTGTGCTTTTGACATTGTAGATGCTGAATATTTAAGGGATATAAAACCGGGAGAGGTTTTAGTAATAGACGACAGTGGTTTAAGGTCATACTTTCCTTTTGAACATCCTGAAAAAGCAGAAAAATGTATATTTGAGTATGTTTACTTTGCAAGACCAGATAGCTTAATATTTGGCGATTGGGTTTATGAAATCAGGAAGGAAATGGGACGAAATCTAGCAAAAGAATATAAAATAGATGCTGATGTAGTTGTTCCTGTTTTAGACTCTGGATTGCTCGCTGCAAAGGGATATTCTGAAGAAAGTGGAATTCCTTTAGAAATAGGACTCATAAGAAACCATTACGTTGGAAGAAGTTTTATACAACCAACCCAAGAGATTAGAGATTTAAGCGTAAAGTTAAAATTAAATCCTGTTCATCAGGTAATTAATGGAAAAAGGCTTATTGTGATAGATGATTCTCTTGTTAGAGGAACTACTAGTAAAAAAATAGTAAATATGTTAAGAAGGGCTGGTGCAAAAGAAATACACTTTTTGATAAGTTCTCCTCCTGTGATTAGCCCTTGTTATTACGGAATAGATACACCAACAAAAGAGGAATTAATTGCTTCAAATAAAACTATAGAGGAAATTAGAGATTATATAGGTGTAGATAGTTTACATTATTTATCTCTAGAAGGAATGGTAAATGCTGCGAATAAATACAAACAAAAAGGTTTCTGTACTGCTTGCTTTACTGGAAACTATCCAGTTTTATGAAAGGTTGTAAAGATATGCAAAACATAAAAAAAATCCAAGAAAAACTAAAGAAAGAAAATTTAGATGGTTTCTTATTTTCAAGTAAGGCCAATGTTTTTTATTTATCTAAATTTAGTTCTACAAATGCATATGTAATAATTACTCAAAATGGTAAATTTTTCTTTACAGATGCAAGATACTACGAAGGAGCAAAAGAAAAATTAAAAGATTGGAATGTAATCTTATTAAAAGAAAAACTAAACCAACTTGTAGAGTTTATAAAAGATAGTAATTTTAAAAGGTTAGGTTTTGAAAAAGATAAATGGACACTATCATTTTACGAGAAATTTGCAAAAGAAAATAGCCTAGAAGACATATTAATTGGTTATGAAGGATTTCTAGATGATATAAGAATTATAAAAACTGAAGAAGAAATAAACATTATTAGGCAGGCAGTTCATAAAATAGACAAAGTTTTTGAAAAAATAATTCTTCAGATAAAGGAGGCAAAAACTGAACTTGATTTAAGAAGAAGAATAATAAATGCAATTTTTGAAGAAGGTGGAACAAGTGAAAGTTTTCCAGCAATAGTCGCATCTGGAAAAGCATCAGCAGTTCCCCACTGGGAAACCTCAGAGAATCCAATAATTTGGAATAATTTACTTCTCATTGATATGGGACTTGTTTACAGGGGATACTGCTCCGATTTTACAAGAACTTTGTTTTTAGGAAATGTTGACAAAGAGTTAGAAAAGATTTACGAAATTGTAAAGGAAGCACATATAGAAGCTACAAACAAAGTGAAAGAGGGTATTCCTATAAAGGAGATAGACTTAACAGCAAGAAAAGTGATAGAAAAATATGGTTATGGTGATTACTTTATCCATTCAACAGGACACGGAATAGGTGTAGAGATACACGAACCTCCTAGAATTTATAAAAATGTAGAGGAACCTTTAAAAGAAAATATGGTATTTACTATTGAACCGGGAATTTATTTACCAAATAAGGGTGGTGTAAGGCTTGAAAATATAGTTGTGTGCAAAAAAGACGGGGTAGAGGTATTAACCAAAACCCCTTTAGATAAAGTATCTATTAAATAGCTGCTCCTTCTAAAACTTCTTTACAATTGCAGTTAAAGTTTTCATTTAAATTCTCAACAAACTTTAAAACTACCTTTTTTATATCTTCATTTTTCTGATGCATCATTTCAATTACTTCATCAGAAGTTAATCTATCTCCAGAAATCCCTGCAGCTAGATTAGTAACAATACTTACAGATACAAAATGCATAGCAAGCTCTCTAGCTAAAACAATTTCTGGGACTAAAGTCATTCCAACAATATCTGCTCCTAAATTTGCCATTGCTTTTATTTCTGCAGAGGTTTCAAGTCTTGGACCTTCTGTTGCTACATATGTAGCATTATCTTTATATGAAAATCCTAACTCCTTAAAAGAGTTTCTCAGAATAGACTGCATATATGGACAAAAAGGATAGCTAACATCTATGTGAACTACCATTTTATCTTTTAAATATTGGTTTACTAAATCATTATTTGTATCTTCTTCATCGTATTTTGAGTATATTCCTTCATAAAAAGTTTGAGGTCTAGATTTTGTAAAATCTATAAACTGATTTGAAATAACAAAATCTCCTGCTTTTAAAAGAGGATTTATTCCTCCTACTGCACTAATAGAAAATATTTTATCTACACCTAGTTTTCTAAAACCCCAAAGGTTTGCCCTAAAGTTTATTAAATGTGGTGGAAATTTATGTCCTTTTCCATGTCTAGGTAAAAATATTTTCTATTAGTGCAGTAGGAGGAATAAATCCTCTTTTAAAAGCAGGAGATTTTGTTATTTCAAATCAGTTTATAGATTTTACAAAATCTAGACCTCAAACTTTTTATGAAGG
>QNYP01000041.1 GCA_003978675.1 Hydrogenothermus sp. | reverse complement strand
CCTTCCGTTAATCTTAACACAAGCAGACTTATTATCTTCCAATACAGAAACCAAACGGCTTCTAAGTCCTTCAAAAGATGTGTCAACAGTAGCAATTTGATTTTCTACGGTTGCTACTTTGTTTTCCATAGCTATATACCTCCTTTATTTATTTTTTCACTTTTATTTTTTGTTGGGTCAGTTCCCTAAACTGTAAGTCTTTTAAAACACAACTAAAAAAATCTTTTGAAAGGAGGTGTAAATCATGTTTGAGTATTACGACTTTAAATCTAATGAATGGAAAGTAGAACTTATAGAGGAAGATTTAGAGGAAGTCCTTTTAGAACTAATACATCAATTAAAGGAGGAAAAATCTAATGGAGGAAATGATAGATAAATTTTTAGTTTTATTAGCTTTATTTTTTATTAATGGAATTATTTTTAAGGAGTTTTATTTTTTTCGATTTAAGAGATAAATCCTATTATAGGGAGCTGACCTCTTATTTTTGAAAGAAAATAAAGGAGGTATATAGCTATGGAAAACAAAGTAGCAACCGTAGAAAATCAAATTGCTACTGTTGACACATCTTTTGAAGGACTTAGAAGCCGTTTGGTTTCTGTATTGGAAGATAATAAGTCTGCTTGTGTTAAGATTAACGGAAGGCTTGAAATTACTCGTCCAGTTGCTTTAGCTCTTTTAAACGAATTGTCCCGTTCTATTGCTTCTATTGGTGGCAAGGTTAAGATAACTAAGGATGTTTTGAATTTTAGTCCTGTGGTTGTTAAAAGTTCTTGCACGATAGAACTTCCAAATGGAGCTGTTCTTCATTTCGAAGCATTAGCATCTGCAGAAGAGACAGATGTAGGAGAAAGAAGAATTTACCATGATATGATTGCTACTGCCGAAACTCGCTCTGTAAAAAGGTTGTTAGAAGAAACAGTGGGAGAAGATTTTATAAATAAAGTTTTAGCTCCAATGGCTGAAGAAGTAAGGAAAATATCACAAAAGCAACTTGATTACATTATTGACCTTGCTAAGAAAAAATCTGTTTTAATTTCTAGAATTTCTAAGGATTTACTTGGTAAGTCTATCAAGAATGAGAAAGAGTTAGCTAATATTTCTTCTAAAGAAGCTAGAAAGCTTATTGATTATTTGAATTCTTTGCCAGATAAGTCTGGTAGGAAATCTTTGAGAAAGTCTAGTTCTAAAGAAAAGTCTGAAGAAGAAGTAAAAGAAGAAGTTTAATTTTTTCTCAAATCTTATTTGCGTTTTTAAATCTAAAAAACTTTTAAAGGAGGTAAATCGTCATGAACAAATTTACAAATTGGATTTTTAATGTTGTTAAGGTTGAAACAAAAGAATTTGGAGAAAAATCTAAAACTACTATTAGACTTGCAGAAAATCGTTATAAAAAGCTTGAAGAAGGAGAGTTTGAAAAAGTAGAGACTGTTTTTATTGATGGAGTTAAGTGGAATGTTCCACAGGAACTTTTGGATAAATTGCAACCAGGGACAAAGATTATGGTAGATGGATATTTGAGATATGATGAGTGGGAAACTGAAGATGGTAAAAGGGCTAAGCTTTATATCCAAATAGAGAAATTGAAAATTTTAGAAATTAAAAAGATTGAGGAAAAGAAAGAGAAGAAAAAAGGAGGTAGAAAAAAGAAGAAAGAAACTGTTGAAGAAACTGCAGTATTTTAAATCTATTTGCCACCCTTGAGGTGGCTTTTTTGTTTTTAGGCATTTTAAAATCTAGTAAAGGAGGGAATATCATGATAAAAGAAATATTCTTACAGAAAATAAAGGAAAGAAAAGAAAAAGAAGAACATACTCCTTATATCAGAGCTTCTGAGATTGGAGGATGTCCTTTGGCTTCTGCTTTAAGATTAAAAGGGTTTAAACCATTTATAGATGAAGATAAGCTTCTTGTTTTTGAAATCGGTAATGCAGTTCATCTTAACTTCCAATCAGTAATGTCTGACATTTTAGAAGATGTAGAGAAGGAGATAAAAGACGAACAGCTTGGAGTATCAGGGCATATAGACGGAAGGATAGGAGATACTCTTATAGAGTTTAAATCTATATCTCCATTTGCACTCAAAAAATCAAGAAATGAGCTTCCATATCAGCACCACATAGACCAAGTTCACCTGTATATGTATATGATGGGATTAAGAAAGGCTATTATAGTTTACATAGAGAAATCATCAGGGGCTATCCTTGAGTATCCTGTTGAGTTTGATGAAGAAAGATGGGAAGGATTAAAACAAAAAATAGAGTATATCAAAAGCCTTGTAGAAGAGCCTATTGAAGAATTAAGAGAAGTTTCTCTTGAAGAATTAAAAATAGAAGAATGGCATTGTAAATACTGTTTTCAGAAAGCTAATTGTCCTGCTTATGAAAATCTAAAAATTTAATCAAAAAATCTTTTGAAAAATTCTCTGATTAATCTAATAAAGGAGGGTAAATCATGGTAAGTAGAGAAATTTTAGCTAGAGCTATTAATAAAGTTAAAAGTAATTTATCTCATACTTCTATTAGAAAAGCAGAAAGAATTTATAGAAGTAATAAAGTTTTTAATGTGGAATATCCTCATTCTACAGCTGGAGTAATATCTGCATTGGTAGAAGGAGACCATTCTACATATAGAGTAGAGTTCGCTTATAACAATGAAATGGAAATTTGGGAACATAGATGCACTTGTCCGACAAGAAGAAAGTTTTGTTCTCATATGCTTGCATTACTTTTGTATGTTTCAAATGATTTATCAGAAAGAAATCAAGTTCAAGATAGACTTAATGATTATTTAAATTCCTATTCTCATGATAGATGCAATCTACCAATAAGGGGTATCATGTTTGGCTTGGAAATTGAATTTTCTGGAAATAATTCTGATTATAGAGCTTGTATAGATAAATTTTGGCTACATAATCATCGGTGTATTAAGGAATTGTTAAATCGTGGTTGGAAATTAAAAAGAGATAGTAGTGTAGATTTTGAGTTGGTATCTCCAATATCTTCTAAAGAAAGTTTGGTTAAGGATTTTGAAGATTTTCCTGATTTATGGGAGTATTGGAGTGTTAATACAAATGGTGTAGATGCAGGAATACATGTTCACTGTTCTATGGATGATATTTTTGCAGTGGGGAAACAGCCTTTGCCTGAAACAAAAGAATTTTTGAAAAGCTTAGCTATTTATTTGGAAGATAAATTTATTAGGGATGAAACTTCTCAAATTTTTGGTAGAGATTATACATATTATTGTAAAAGCTGGAAAATAGATGGTGAGCTTAGGTATAAATGGATAAATTTCTTGCCTTTAGATAGAGATGTTTCGAAAACAATAGAGATTAGGATATTTTCGTCATCTATTGCTAACAGAATTCCTGAAATTATAGATAAGTCATATTGGTTAACACAACTTTTTAGAAAATCTCTTGTTCAATGGAGAAAAGATGGAAGACCTAGTTTTAGTGATTGGATAGAAGGTAGAAAACTATTGGAGATAATTTTTAGTAAATCTGAAATTTTGTCATTTTTTAAAGTTTTTAAACCAGAGGTTATTAAATCTGTTTAAGGACTTTTAATAAATCTTTATAAAGGAGGTAAATCATGGATAAAAAGGAATTTGTTCAAAAAGTTAAAACTTGGCTTGATTTTAGATTTGCTGTAAATCTTAGTAAGGAGCATGAAGAAAAATTAGAAGAATTATTATCTTATATGGAAGAAAATGAAAATCTTAATATTTTGAATATCTTTAGAGTTGAAACTTTAGATTTTGAAATTTTCTGGATATATATAGAACCAGAATTTGGTATTGCTTTAAATTATACTGACCCTGAACTTTCCGAGTTGTCATATTTACCATCTTTAGAAAGAAGTATTGTAGTTTTTGTTTATGGAACATTGAGAAAAGGATTTGGAAATCATAGATATTTAGAGAAAGCTGAATTTTTAGGAACAGCAAAGACCAAAGAAAAATATACTATGAGAGTTTCGGGAATTCCTTATGTTTCAAAAGAACCTACTTCTTATATTGTTGGCGAGATTTACAAAGTAAATGAAATTGAGCTTATGAATATAGATAATTTGGAAGGACATCCTAATTGGTATAAGAGAGAGCTTGTTAAAGTTGTTTTAGATACTGGAGAGGAACTTGAAGCATGGATGTATTTTAATGAGACTGGAGAAGGTGAAATAGTTAAATCTGGAGATTTTTCTGAAGTTAAATCTTATTCTTTCTAAATCTCATTAGGGGCTATGCCCCTTTTCTTAATAAATCTTGTAAAGGAGGGATAATCGTGTGTGGTATAGTTGGTTTCTGGACAAATAAAGAACTTCCTATAGAACCAGAATTAGCTTATGAAGCTATATATTCTGCTTTCAGAAAACAGCAAAGTAGAGGCACAGATAGTTTTGGATTATTTGCTTATAATGAGAATGAAGATAAAGGCTATATTAAAAAGGTATCTTCAGTTTTATCTATAAGGAAACTCTTTGTTAAAGATGGAAATCTTTTTTTATTTCATCATAGACTATCTTCGATAGGAAAGAAAACTTTGAAAAATCAACATCCATTTTTGATTAATTTTAAAGGTAAAAAGCTTGTCGTAGCTCATAATGGAACTTGGAGAGATTTTGAAAAATTTAGGTTTAATTATCCAGTTAAAGGTGAAACAGATAGTGAAACTATAGGTTATTTAATAGCTGATGATGTATCTAATTTAAAGTTAATATCTAATTCAAGTCTAGTTTGGTTTGATAAGAATACAGGAACTTTAAATTTCTGGAGAGATTATTTAAAACCAATGTGGCTTGGTTATCATAGAGTTAGTGATACTTTTCTTTTTGCTTCAACTTTTGCAGCTGTAAAAGAACTTTCTAAAATTCTTTTTGGTCAAGGTGTATTTGGGATTTTTGATGAAGTGCTAGTAGTAGATACAAAGGAATATGAGCTTTATTCTTTTTTTAGGAAAAACAGCAATTTAGGAGTGAAGAGGTATATCTATCAATCTTATGAATGTAACACATTAGAAATTTTTACTGCCTGACCACCTCCCAAAAAAATGAAGTAGGGAGGTAAATGATGAAAAAAGAAGTAGTTAATGGTCAGGCAGAGCAGTTCCTTTTAGAAAAAATTAAGTTAAAGTTTTCAAAAGAGAAATATTTAGAGCTGGAGAAGTTTTTAGAAGATGAAATTGTTGAGCAAAAGGTTTATTTATTAGTTTTGGTTGCTTCTATTAAAAATTAGATGTGTTTAAAAAAAGCACACAGCCACCTGTTTTATTTCTTAATTTTCGGTAAATATTTATCCATATACATTTTCAAAGCTTCTTCTACAGCTTCTGCAATAGTTATTCTTTTACCCTCTTTTATTGAAAGTTTTTCTACTAAATTTTTGAAGTCTGCCCAAAGTTCAGCATCTAAATCTCTTATAGTTACAGGTTTTTCAGCTTTTTTATTCATTGATTATTCCTATGGTAAGTTTGTAATAGAAGCAACCAAAACTAATAAATAAAC
>QNYP01000044.1 GCA_003978675.1 Hydrogenothermus sp. | reverse complement strand
GGACTTATCAATGTTATGAGTATAAGACCGTAAAAAATCCAAATCCTGTTTATATTTGTAGTTTGAATAACTCTACCTACACAGACATAGTTCAATGTAATAATGACTGTAAAAAAGTGTATGAATGTAAGCAAGCTAATTGTGTATTTGCTTATGAGTGTGAACAATCTTACGATGGAAATGGTAATATAACAGTATTAAGCAATGACTTATGCCCTATAAATAGAAATGACTGTCTTTTTCAGTCAAATACCATTACCCCTTGCGACCCGAAAACTCAATATCAAGGAGATAGATTGTATGAAAAGCAGGTATTATATGATACAGCACAAGCAGTTTGCTATCACGAGCCTATTTGCCAAACAGGTTTAGATTACACCTACAATACAGACAGAAATAGATGCGAAAGACAAGCTGAATATTATGAAGAACCTATAATTGCTAGTAAACATTGTCCTTCTTCTAGACAATCATATAATCCATCAACAGATAGATGTGAAGCTTTTGCACCTGCTTATTGCCCAAGTGGATATACGGATGTAGGAACTTACTGTGAAAAAACTTATCCAGCGAGATATGTTCAAAAAACTTGTCAAGAAGCTTATAGTTGTAATCCATATCCTTGTAATTGCTATGAGAGTTGTTCTACAGATGAAGAAGGAAATCAATCTTGCACAACAGTTTGTAGCACTTGTTATGAAACTTGTTATAGAGATGTAGATTGCTCTTATTATGATTGCCCTCAAGGGGGAACACTTAACGGAACTACTTGTGTATTAACTGCACCCCAAGAATGTCGGGATGCTGGTTATGTTTATGATGCAAGCATAGACCAATGTAGAGATTACGACCCTCCAAACTGCAAAGCCTCTAATCCTAATGCTTGGTTTTATGCACCAACAGATGTTTGCTACTGGTATCAATGCGACCCTCCAAAAAACGGAACACTTTACACATTCTTGCAAGGGGATAAATATCAAGGAATATGTTATGAACAAGCTGTATGCACATTTTCAGGGATACAAGGTTTTCTAGATGGAGTTGAAGATAGATGTGAGCTGAACCCTTGTCCTGTAGGCACTACTCCAAGTAATGGTAGTCAGGTTGTTGGAAATGCAGGAAGATGTATGCTTTCAACAAAAGATGATGTTTGGAGTGATACTGCTAGAACTTATGTATGGATAGACAAACCTTCTCCTAAATGGCAATGTTCTCCAGTAAGTTGTAGTAATAGATTAGCACCTGAAAACAAAGCTTATTGCCTTGAGAATGGAGTAAATATACAACCTACATCTTCAGGACAAGTTAATACTTGGTTCTGCGAGTATGAGAATTTTGGAGGATTTACAAATATAGATGCTTGTCAAAATGGCTGTAATTGGTATCAATGTTCAAAAGATGGAAGATGGTATCAAGGAGCTTTTTATGTATGTGAACAAAATTGTCAGGAGCAGGGACAATGCACTACATTAGGAAACTAATATTAGGGATATTATTAAGCTTTTCAGCTTTTGCAGAAGTTATTATTGAAAATACTTGTCCCGATGACCCTACCTTTAATGGTAAATGTAGTCTTGTGGATGAACCTGAAGTGTGGAAATGTCCCGATAGTAATTGTAATAATCCTGACCAAATTGGATACTGCTATATCAAAGGCTATCAAACAGGAACATATATCTATGGGCTTTATGATGTGGTATTAAATAGAACTCCCGATACAGAAGGCTTTTTATATTGGCTTGATACTTTTGGAGGTAAAATTGATAGAAATGCTGTAGAAACATTCATAAATTCAGCTATAAATAGTCCTTTTGAAAATCCTATTTGTGGAGAAACACAATTAGAACTAAGGAATAATATAAAGAAGAAACAAATAATTGTTGACTACATTTACTATCTTGGTAGATGTCCTACTCCTTCTGAAATGACACAATGGTTAAATGACCCAGCATATAGTTTAGATAAACTTGCTTTATCTCCTACTGCTACTGAAGAATGTAATCGTAGACTATGTCCTTCTCCTCCTATTGTTAAAGGTAATCCTGAAGGCTTTACTTACGACAAGAAAGCTGAAACTTGGATTTCAAGAGATTTAAATGTATGTAATAGATATTCAAACTACAACTCTGTAATTCTTGTAAAGAATAAATGTGCTGTAGTAAAGGAACAGGCTGTTTGTGAAGATTGGTGGAAAAAAGTTTATAGCTACGAATGTGCTGGAGAAGATACATCATTCTTAAATCCGTTTTTAGGACAAAGTTATTGTAGAGTTATAACAAGATGTAAAACTTGGGAAGATGTTAGTTTAAATGGAGGTAGAGTATCTTGTAGAGTATATCTAGATAAGAATAGACCTAATTGTGATGCAGACCCTAATAAGCCTGAATGTGTAGCTGATGATTGTGGAGATTTAGGAAAAAGATGCACCCTTGTTGAGTATGTATCTTATGGAGATTTACCTGATAAGGCAAATGGAACTGTTGATATATATTGCGACCCTATTAGTGGAGTATGTGGTTATAAAAGTGTATCTACTCCTTCAGGAGTAAATTTAGGTGTTTATGTGTATGAATGCCCTAATGATGTGAGAAAAATTTGTAGAGAATATGAAAATACAGTTAAATGTCCTGCTGTGTGTCCTGATGGAACTAAAGTAAACTGTCCTGATGATAGCAATCAAGCTGTATGTCCAGATGGTAGTTTTGCAACTTGCCCTGAACAAGCTTGTAACACTGTAAAAACTTGTTTAGAGTATGAAACAACTACATCAAATACATATGAAATAAAAACTTGTTCTGCAAAAAGAAATTATACTGAATATGTAGTTTATAAAAATTCACAACAGGAAGAAGAGTTAAAAGCAAGACCAGAATGCATAGCTATATCATCTCAAATTGAATATGAAGATGTAATAGGTAAATTTGCTTGGGGATGGGATGGTGATTGTGGTGATGATTGTGGGACTTGCGAAAGTTATATCACAGGATTGAAGATTATTAACTCTAAAGGAACAGATTTGGGAGTTTGGAGAGAATGTCTGTATGTTAGTGGAAGTTCTAGAATTTTCCCTAGTTCTTCTCAATTAAGAGCATTCTTTACAAGATACTTAACTGAATATTTAGGTGTTTCTGGAAGTGTAGTAAACATTGGAAATGTTTCTATAAGTTCTGGATATTCAGGAACAAGACCTTGTTATGGAGCTGATTGTTATCCTAGTAGGTTTAGAGAAGTGCCTATGACCATAGCTGTAGAAAAAGCAACTTATAGATGCTATTCAGATACAGTAGATACATCAAATTGCCAAAATCTAATTGACAACTGTGAACTTATGGATAACTTATCCGATTTATCAGAATTAACTTGTGAAAACACTGCCGTAGATATATATAACTCAACAAAAGGCTATTGCCAACAATTTTCAATACAGTTTAATTGCCCAACAACTGCAACAAATAGAAAATGTATCAAATGGGAAACTCAACAAGTATGTAATGATGCAATCTTTCCTATTAAAGATGTAGAAATAGAAAGTAAGGACTTTACTGAAGATTTTGCTAAAGCAACAGCTCTTGCTCAACTTGCAAACGAAATGAAACATATTTGGTCAGGAAAATGGATGAAATGCGATAATGGATGGTTTAGTAGTGTATTCCAAAACCCTATGGAATTCTTCAAACAAAGACTTATTAGTTTTGCTGTATCACAATTTGGAGCACAGTTTTTAAGTGCAGTTGAAACTTTTGTTTCTGATTATCTAGGACAATGTGCATCTCCTACATATAGCAATGGAACTTATGCAATAGAAACTGATGCTGGGGCTATAGCTGGAGTTTCAGACTCAATAGCTGGTTGTCTAGCTCAAGGGGCTTCTCAGGCTTGGACTGATGCAGACTCAAGCTTAAAAATGCAGGAGTTTCTTACAGAAATAGGATTTGACCCTAATAATCCAGCTTTATCATTTATTACTTCTCCCTTAGGACAATTTGCTTTGCAAACTGCTATAGCAATAGTTATGTCAACTGAAAAATGTAATGCTTGCAATAATAAAGAATGTGCAACAAAACACGGATTTTATGATACATACGGACTTATAAAGGGAGGAAATTGCATTCCAGTCCAAAGTGGTTGTGCTTGGAAAGTTAAATATGGAGTAGGTTCTGTATGTTTAAGAAAGAGTTATTACTACTGCTGTTATGATAGTGTATTTGCGAGAATACTTGTAAAAGAAGCTTATAATCAACTTGGATATTCATTTAGGGATGGTAATTGTTCTGCTATTACTTGGGAAGATTTGCAAAGATTAGACTTTGATGCTATGGATTGGACAGAGCTACAGCAATATTTAGAAACAAAAATGAAAGGAGAAATTGAGCCAGAGCTTATAAAAGAAAAAATCAACAATTTCTTTGAAGGTGGTAGTTATGGCAATCAACAATGGACTGGAGAAGTTCCTTATCAAAACTAGCTATAATTTAAATTATAAAAAACCTAAAGGGAGAAAATTTATGAAAAAAAGCCTTTATTTATTAACAGTTGGTTTATTTATATCTTCATGCTATATGGCTGGAGAAACTACAAAAAACTATGTGGAAACAGGAAAAGCATTTCAACCTTCGGGAACAAATACTACCAAAGGTCTAGTAGCTGGAGCTGGAGGTTCTTTTTTAGCTAGTATGGCAATGTCTCCTGTGTTATCAAGCTTGAACAGTTGGTTGGATAAACAAAGGACATTAGATTTGGCTTATTATTGCTATGTAGAAAAAATAAGAACATCTCCCAATGCTTGTATAGATTGGGCTAGTGAAAGATGGCATTGGTCTATGAAATATATAAAAGAAGAAACTAGCACAAAATGTGTAAACTGGCTTTTGCAACCATTTGCACAAGGAATTGTAAAATGTAGAGAATACGGTTTCAAATATGCCGAAAACCTAAATGAAGGAAATCTAAAAGATACTATTTATAAACTAAAATTCTATTGGAAATATGCTACTTGTATGCCTTTAAAAATAGAAAAGTATAAAGAAGAAAAACTTCAAAAACTACACAAAGAATGCAAAAAAGAAGCTGATGAATTTGCTAAAGAATACCTAGAGGATATAAAAGAAGACCTACAAGAATATTTATCGAAAAA
>QNYP01000043.1 GCA_003978675.1 Hydrogenothermus sp. | reverse complement strand
ATTAACTTTTTAGGGAATTTATTGTCTGGGCTGGTTGCATATTGTTTTAGGGAAAATAAGCCTCATATTGATATTTCTATCTTTGCAAATAATTCCATTATTCTAGCTTAATTTTCGAACTGGCGTTAAATTATCTAACTTTTGTATGTTCTCATTATCTTCAAATAAAGATGAAATTTTTTCGATATTCTCATCTCTATAATTTTCTATCTTTTCTGGATTTATAATAAAATCCTTCAAATACTGGTTATCCTTAGACAAGGAATCTAACAATCTACAAAAATAAACTAATATAGAAATTTTAGACTCATAAAATTTTTTTATCTCTGGAAAATTTTTTATAGTTTCTTTCAAAGAAAATATCAAGTTTTCTATGTTGTCTTTGCTCGGTATATGCTTTCCCTTTTTTAAATCTTTAAAAAACTTTTCCGTATAATCTGGTTCTTCATCTTTCCTCATATCTTTAAAATTTTTCTTTAAATTTTTCCAAAAAACTCTTTTATCATACGTTTGTTTTGATATATGTTCTATTAAATTGTATATGGATAATTCACTTTTTCCTTTTAGTATACTCTCCTGTTTAATTAAATTAAAGTATTCAGGAAATTGAAGAAACATAGTTGCATATCCAGCACTTATGGCTTTTTTTATGTCTTCTTCTTTTTCAAAATGGATTACTATCGCATTACTTCTAAAGTCGTTATATTTTTTTCTAAATGAAGATAAAATTATTTGAATATCTTCTTTCACATTCTCGTCTAACTGTAATTCAGAATACAATCTTAAAAAAACTTCATTTAATATTTTTTCATACTCTTTAATTGTTAAGTTTTTTTCTTTTTTTAATCTTTCTTTTTCTTTCTTAGATTTTTCATCTCCTTCATTTTTTTGCCACTTTAGTCCAAAACCTTCATATATTTGAAATAAAAGTTCCCCAAAAGTTGGAAGTTTTGTTTTACATTCAAAATTTTCCAATTCCTGTCCCCTAAATTTCACTGTAAATGCTTTATTTAATTTATTAAATTAGTCTATGTAAATTATAAAAGGAGGTAAGTAAAATGGCAAAAAAAGGTTGTCCTCAAAATCCAATGACTCCTGATGCTGCAGAAAGAATTCAGTCTGCTACTGCAAAAGCCAATGGAGGAGTTGTTCCTAAGGGAAGCTTCGCTTCCAAAGCTCAAAGTGCAGCCGCCAAAAATGTTAATAATGGCTGTGTAAAAGGAAAAAAATAGTTTTTTAAGGGGAGTTCTACCCCCTTTTTTATTCCCATATTTTCGAAAAATCAAAGTCTACAAAGCAGTTTTTTAAATTAAATTTTACAGTTTCTTCAGTTGCATCTATTAGTTTTGAATATTTTCCATTTATAAGCTCAAAAACTTTTGCAAGTTTTTCTTCAGGATAAACAAGTATGTAATACTTAACTCCTTCTCTTTCGTATATTTCAAATTTTAGCTTTTCGTCTTTTTCTTGGGTAGATTTTGAAATAACTTCAAAAATAATAGCAGGAGCTTTTGTTATGTATGGTTTGTCATCTATTGGATAACAAATAACTAAATTATCTGGCTGAACAACAGTATCATCATTTATTTTCCAATCAACAGGAAGTAGTGCAGTGCATTCTTCACAATTTTTTAAAAGTTCTTCCAACTGCCAAGCTATTTTATTACTTACAAACTGGTGTTTTACAGCAGGAGCAGGGGACATAGCATAAGGAATACCTTCTATAAGTTCCCATTTTCCTTCCCAGTTTTTATAATCTTCATAAGTGTAATGGGGTAAATGTTTCAAAACAAGCATAATATCTTCTCATTAATAAGGTTATATTTTTAATTTTAAAACTTTATCTAAAAATTTCCATATAGGCTCATTACATCTCTTACCTCTTTCATCGTTTCTTCTGCAATTTCTCTACATTTTAAAGTTCCATCAATAAAGACTTTTTCATATTTTCCTATATTTTGCTCTATTTCTTTTCTTTTTTCTCTAATAGGAGTTAGAAATTGATTTAAACTATTTGCAAGGATTTTTTTACATTCAACACAGCCTATTTCTGCATTTCTACATTTTGTATCTATTTCTTCTAATGTGTTTTTATCACTAGTAAATATTTTGTGGTAATCATAAACGATACAAACATCAGGATTTCCCGGATCTGTTTTCTTTATTCTTTGTGGGTCTGTTTTCATCTGTAGAACTTTCTGATTTACTTCTTCTTCATTGTCAGATAAATAAATAGCATTGTTGTAAGACTTAGACATTTTTCTGCCATCAATTCCTAAAAGTTTTGCTTCTTCTGTTAAAATTGCCTCTGGCTCCGGGAAGATTTCTTTATATAGATTATTAAATCTCCTTGCTATTTCTCTTGTTAACTCAATATGTGGAAGTTGGTCTTCACCAACAGGAACTCCTTGAGCTTTGTAAATTAAAATATCTGCAGCCTGTAAAACAGGATAAGATAAAAATCCTACTGTATCTATATCTTTACCAACATCTCCATCTTTTAGATTTGAAATAGCTTCTTCTACTATCTTTTTTTGGATACCAAATTTTATAAGAACTTCTTTTAAATAATCTAAATCTAACCCTTTTTTAGAATAAAAAGTTCTATGAAATGCTTCTCTTAAATATTCCTCAAATATTTTATTTTTTTGTTTTCCTGTAGCTTTTTCTAAAGCTTCATCGTAGCTTTCAGGAGGAGGAGCTTGGTTTATTTTTATTTGTTTACCAAGCAGAAAGTCTTTTAAATATTGATACATTAAATTAAATTTTAAATCCTTATAAGAAGGGTTAAGTTCAAGCCAACTTTTTGGAGTAATCATAGAAAATAATAAAGATAATTCTGCATGTTGTTTTACTCCAGACTGAATAAAAAGTGTAGCTTTTTTAGGATTAATTCCACAAGCAAGCCAATCTATTATCATTTGTTTTATATTTTCTTTTAACTCTTGAGTATTTTTATACTTATTTGTTAATGCATGCCAATCTGCTATGAAAAAGTAGCATTCATTTTCTTTTTGTAATTTCAACCAGTTTTTTATAACCCCAAGATAGTGTCCTAAATGTAGCTTTCCTGTTGGTCTCATTCCACTGACAATTTTCATCTTGCCTTATAACCTCTAAGCTTTTTTTTCAATTATACCAGACAAAGATTAGATGCCATAAAATTGACAAAATTTGACAATTAAACTGACAAAAATGTTGGTTTGAAGGGTTGAATACCATATCATCTTAATAAAATAAGAATTGGCATAGTTATTGCTAAGACAAAACTATAAATTCCTTAGGAGGTGTTAAGGCTTGATAAAGATGAGAATTAAGGAGTTTGGGGAAAATTTAGTAGGTATATCTTTTGGTAATGGAGAGGTATCGTTTCTAACATATAGAGAAAATATTAAAATAATAAGAGAAAGAATTATAAAAAAAGAAAGTTTTTCTATAAGGTCTTTAACAGGTAAAGATATAGTATTTATAATCAATGATAATCTTCGCTGTTATATAGTTTCAGATTCACATACAGGAGATACTGTATCTATTTATTTTGATGATTAAAGGGGAAATCTTTCCCCTTTTTTACTCCCATTCTATAGTTCCAGGAGGTTTTGAAGTAATATCAAAAACAACTCTGTTAACACCATTTACTTCATTGATTATTCTTCTCATTATTTTATCTAAAAGTTCATAAGGAAGTCTTGCCCAGTCAGCAGTCATTCCATCGCTAGATTCTACAGCTCTAATTGCGATTACCTTTTCATATGTTCTATAATCTCCCATTACACCAACAGTCTTAATTGGAAGTAAAACCGCAAACGATTGCCATAAACTTTTGTATAATCCTGCTTTTTTCACTTCTTCAACAACAATTGCATCTGCTTCTCTTAATATTTCTAGATCTTTTTCGTTTACTTCACCAATGATTCTTATAGCTAACCCGGGACCAGGGAATGGTTGTCTATAAACAATTTCATCAGGTAATCCTAACTCTTTTCCAAGTTTTCTAACTTCGTCTTTAAATAGTTCTCTTAAAGGTTCTATGAGTTTTAAATTCATTTTTTCAGGGAGACCACCGACATTATGGTGAGTTTTTATAACCGCAGAAGGCCCTTTAACAGATACACTTTCTATTACATCAGGATATAAAGTTCCTTGAACTAAGAATTCAACATCTGGAAGTTTATTAGCTTCTTCTTCAAATATTTCTATAAATAAGTTCCCTATAATTTTTCTCTTTTTTTCCGGATCTGTTATACCTTTTAAAGCATTTAAAAATCTATCTTTAGCATCAACAACAATTAAAGGAATATGGAAATTATCTCTAAATGTTTTTTCTACCTGCTCCCTTTCTCCTTTTCTAAGTAGTCCATTGTCTACAAAGATACAAGTTAAATTATCTCCTATAGCTTTATGAACTAAAACAGCAGCAACAGATGAATCAACCCCACCAGATAAAGCACAGATAGCTTTTTTATTCCCTACTTGCTGTTTTATTTCTTCAATTTTTTCATGAATAAAATTACCCATGGTCCAGTCAGGGACTATACCACATATTTTAATTGCAAAATTTTTAAGAATTTCTTTTCCTAAGTATGTATGTGAAACCTCTGGATGAAACTGCACTCCCCATATTCTCTTTTCTTTATTTCTAATTGCGGCGAAAGGTGCATTGTAGGTTCTCGCAATTGGTTCAAATCCTTCTGGTAATTCTAAAACCCTATCTCCATGACTCATCCAAACATGTATATTATTCGGAATATCGTTAAATAAATCCTCATGGTTTAATATCTCAAGCTCTGCTCTACCATATTCATGTCTTTCTGCTTTTACAACCTTACCACCAAAATGGTCAGTTATTAACTGTAGCCCATAGCATATTCCAAGTATAGGAAGCCCTAGTTCAAAAACTCTCTCGTCAGGCCTTGGAGCATTAGGTTCATAAACAGATGCAGGACCTCCAGAAAATATGATTCCTTTTGGATTATGTTTTTTTATTTCTTCAATAGAAGCATTAAAAGGAAGAATTTCACTATAAATATTAGCTTCTCTTGAAGAAATAAAAAAACATAATCCAAAAGGAATCATATTTTCTGGAGGTCCTGCATCTGTTTATGAACCTAATGCTCCAAGGCCTGACGAGAGAGTTTT
>QNYP01000103.1 GCA_003978675.1 Hydrogenothermus sp. | reverse complement strand
GCAAAAGAAAAAGGATTTAATAAATTTACAACTGTTTTAATGATGAGTCCTAAGAAGGATTTTGATGTTTTGAAAAAATGGTAAAAGACAAAATTTTAGTCCACATATGCTGTGGTGTTGATGCTGTATGGGCTTTAAGAAAAATAAAGGAAGAATTTCCAAATAGTGAAATAGAAGGATATTTTTATGACCCTAATATACACCCAGAAGAAGAATACGAGCTTAGATGGATAGAAACAAAGAGAGTTTGTAATGGTTTAGGAATAAATTGTGAGAAAGGAGAATACGATATTGAAAACTGGTTTAAAGCAGTAAAAGGCTATGAAGATGAGCCTGAAAGAGGGGAAAGGTGCAGTATCTGTCATGATATAAGACTTGAAAAATCTGCAAAATATGCAAAAGAAAAAGGATTTAATAAATTTACAACTGTTTTAATGATGAGTCCTAAGAAGGATTTTGATGTTTTGAAAAATATTGGTAAAAAAATAGGTGAAAAATATGGACTTGAGTTTTTAGCCATTGAGTTTAGAAAAGGTGGTGGAATTGAAAAAATGAATAAGCTCTCTAAAGAGATGCAACTTTATCATCAAAATTATTGCGGTTGTATTTATGGATTATTTAAACAAAGACAAGGATTAGAATATATTCCTGAACTTGTTTCATTTTCTAAAGAAGTTCTTCCTGCTAGCACAGAAGAAAAATTAAGAATTAAACAAATAAGGACACTTGCAGAAGAAAAAGGTATTTACTGTGAAGAAGAAGAGTTTTATTTTATAAACTGGAAAATTTTAAATTCCATTGTAAAAATTGGCAAAGAAGAAGTTTACCACGAAGTTTTACCTTATTCCGCGAGCATAAGAGGTATTTTAAGAGATAAAGTAAAGCAAATAATAGAAAAAGAAGATAAAACTATTCTAAGATTTTATAAATCTCCTGTAGAGGTTTGGATGGTTGAAAATCCAAAAAGTGTAAAGTTAGATAAACCCAGATTTATATCTACTCCAATTTTCATAATTGAAAATACAGAAATAAAAGAAAGTCAAAAATTTGAATTTAGACTTCAAACAGAGATAGACCATAATGCAAAGACAAGCCTTTTATATATAGGGAATAAAGAAGGTAAATTTTTGGAAGAATTTTTTGTAAATGAAAATTTAACAAAGCTAGAAAATTATATTTTAAAAACTCCAGAAATTTTTAAAGAAGGATATATTAGACTTTTACCTTCTAATGAATATGGAGTGTTAGTGGACTTGCAATAATATCTTTTCTTTTTCTAAAAACGATTTCATAGTTTCTATTGCCCTTTTTGCTTTTAACTCTTTTCTTTTCCTTTTATCCTTAATTTTTTTATCTAAAGGTGGAAGTAATGCAAAGTTTGGATTCATTGGTTGAAGCTCTTCTTTTTCTGTAGTTATATAATTAACTAATCCTCCAAGCATTGTTTCTTTTGGCACTATAATAGGCTCTTTTCCTTCTAGCATTCTAACTATATTAATCCCAGCGAGGATTCCAGTTGCAGAAGATGCTACATAACCCTCAACTCCTGTTATTTGTCCAGCAAATAAAATCTTAGGATTAGACTTTAATTGCAGTGTTGGAAGTAAAACTTTCTGAGATTGGATAAATGTGTTTCTGTGTATTGAACCAAGTCTAACAAAAGTTGCATCTTTTAAAGCAGGAATTAATCTAAAAATTCTTTTTTGTTCTGGATATTTCAGCTTTGTTTGAAAGCCTACTAAAGAAAGCAATGTACCTTCTAAATTTTCTTTCCTTAACTGAACTACAGCAAAAGGCTGTTTACCAGTTCTTGGGTCAATTAAACCTACAGGTTTCATAGGGCCATACAGTAAGGTTTGTTTTCCTCTCCTTGCTATTTCTTCTATAGGCAGACACCCCTCAAAATAAACTGCCCTTTCAAAATCTTTTAAAGGGACTTGTTCTCCTTTTAGAAGTTCATTGTAAAAAATTTCATATTCTTCTTCTGTTAAAACACAATTAAAATAGTCTCCACTTCCTTTTGAATATCTATCTCCCCAGAAACCTTTTGAATAATCAACTGTCTCAGCATCCACTGTTGGAGCAATTGCATCATAAAAATACAAATATTCTGAACCTGTTAATTTTTGAATTTCTCTTGATAAATCTTCTGATGTTAAAGGTCCTGTAGCAATAACTACATAATCATAATTTAAAGGTATTTGTTTAACTTCTTCTCTAATTACATTTATATTTGGGTGGTTTTCTAAAATTGATGTAATTTCTTGAGAAAATTTAACTCTATCTACTGCTAAAGCTCCACCTGCAGGAACTTTGTATTTATCAGCAACAGATAAAACTAAAGAACCTAAAAGTCTCATTTCCTCTTTTAAAAGCCCTGAACCAGTTCCAACCTCAAAAGAACCTAAAGAATTTGAGCAAACTACTTCAGCAAAATAAGGGGTTTTATGGGCAGGAGTCATCTTTTTGGGACGCATCTCAAATAGGTCTACTTCATATCCTGCTTCAGCTATTTTAAAAGATGCCTCACTACCTGCTAATCCTGCCCCTATAACTGCTACTTTTACCATTCTCTACTCTTTTAAAGCTTTTAACACTAAACTATCAAGCTCTTCTGCTTTTTCTATATTCCCAGTATGTTCAAAAGGAATAGTTCCTTTAACTGTTGCTCCAGGAAATAGATTGTTAATAACCTCTTTAACTTTAACTTCTATTACTGCAACAGGAAAAGGTATATTTTCTATTTCTTCTTTAATTACTTTTGCTTCTCCAACTATAGATGAAGCAATACCTTCTCCAAAAACTTCAATAGAAACATTTGGATTTTGTCTTATGTTATTTGTAGTTGTTGCATTTGTGCTAACTGCCATTCTAAGGGTATTCTCATCTTTAGCAATAAGCCAAGTAATAAAAGTTGTATAAGGTTTTCCTTCATTAACTGTTGCAACAACTGCAGGAGTTAAATTTTGCATTAAATTAAGTAAAGAAACATCTAAAGCCATTGTCCTTTCCTCCATTTTTATTTTATGTAGCTAAGACAGACTATGCATAAAAAAACTTTAGGACAATGGCACTAATCATAAATATCATTTATATTTTATGATTTAGAAACTGTTTCTAACTCTACCTTTTCTATATTAACTTGTGCAGTATCTACTGGAACAATACCTCTTTCTGCTACTTTTTCATCAACTCTTTTTGGTTTTAAAACTTTTAAGATATATTCCATTGCTTTAAATGTTTTTTCTTTTCCACCACAAGTGTAAACATCTATTGCAGCATAACCATGTTCTGGCCAAGTATGGATTGAGATATGAGATTCTTCTAATAGAATTACTCCTGTTGCTCCGTGAGGGTAGAACTGATGGAAGTGAGATGATAATTTTGAAAGGTTAGCGTATTTTACTGCACCTTCTAAAAGTTCTTTAACATCTTCAACGTGGTCAATTTTGTCTCCGTCAACTCCGTAAAGGTCAGCTAGGATATGCAGTCCGAGGGTTTTTTCCATTTTCTATCCTCCAATGTTATTTTTTCCATAAATAAAAAGCTTCTCCTTGGGCTATTATCAGCGCCCATAATAAAAAAACCTCCTTTTAGATTAAGGTAAAGTTTTCGTTAGATTGTTGGATAGAATATTATATTATAAAAATGAATATATGTGAAAAGAATAAAAAAAGCAAGGGAAAGAAAGGGAACTTAATATCCCTTTTTAGTATTTGAATAATTCTCCTCTAAATATTTTATTATCTTCTCTGCTTCTTCTTTTGGAATAGGAGCTTTAAATTCTTCTATCATTTGGTAAACAACATGTCTCCACAAATGTTTACCTGTTTTTCCTTCAGACTGGTCAAAAACATATCCTGGAGAATGGCACATTAAACAATACATTTCAAATTCTTGTTTTCCTGGGGTTTCTTTCATTTTCCAGTTAAAATATGGAAGTTCTATTTTTTTCACTTCTGCAAAAGAAAGATTTATTAAAGCTAATATTGATACGCCCAAAATTGCTAATTTTTTCATTCTTCTTTTCCTCCTTATACTACCTTTAATGTAATGCTATCTAATCCATTCCACATATATCCGCCAGGGTTCCAACCTGTTTCGTAAGGTTGTTCTTCATTGTTTTTATTAATAGCTTTTACTAATACCTTTACTTCTCCTTTTTTATCTGGTTTAAAGTAATACAGCCACTCTCTAAATGAATATCTTCCAAGCTCAGGGCCTAGTTTTGCCTGTTTCCAAGATTTACCATTATCAAAAGAAACTAATACTGTTTTTATCCCATATCCCCTATCAAATGCAACTCCAGCAAGTTTAACTACTTCACCTACTTTTACAACTGTGTTGTTTTCTGGTTTTGCAATTACCGATTTTGTGTTCATAAATGTAATAATTCTCTTGTTTTTAGGCTTTTCATCTGGCTCAACACAATGACAAGCATTATCAGGAATATGATAAGCCTTTGCCATCCAGAAGTTTTTAAGTTTTTCGTTTAAAACAGTTATAGTGGTAACAGATTTAATCCAGTGAGTAGCATACCATCCGGGAACAACTAACCTTAAAGGAAAACCATTTAATAATGGTAAAGGTTCACCGTTCATTTCATAAGCAAGAATTAAATCTTCATATAAGCATTTATCTATGTGAAGACTTCTAATGACATCAGGAGTTTTTGGATAAGGAGCTTTGTCAAGTCCGTCAAAAGCAACTTCTATACTATCTGGCTTTACTCCTGCATATTTCAAAATATCAGCTACTCTAACACCTGTCCAAAGAGCATTTCCCATACTTCCATATGTCCATTGAGTACCTGTTGGAGTTTGTTTTTCCTGATAAAATGCTCTACCGTTACCTGAACATTGTAAAACTGCATAGTAGGAGACAGGTTCAAATTTAGTTTTTAAGTCTTCTAAAGATAGCTCTACTTCTCTTTCTACATTTCCTTTTATTTTCAATCTCCATTTTGATGTATCAACTTCCGTAGGTATTTCAGATAAGTGCCATCTTACAAAAAATGCCTCATTTGGAGTAATAGCTCTATCAAAATACTTCTTTGGAGTTTCTAATACAGGAGGTCTATCCACATGAAGTATTAATGGCACTTTTCCAGGATATTTTACAAGGGGAGGATAATTTTCTATAGAAATTTCTTTGGGATTTTCAAA
>QNYP01000104.1 GCA_003978675.1 Hydrogenothermus sp. | reverse complement strand
GTTGATCATTAATTTTGTTTACTATAGCTACTTCTGGAATTGTAAAAGTATCAGAATCTGATGTTTCTTTTACATTTGCTGTAGGAACAGAAGCCTTTACATCAGGCATAAATAGAATTCCGCCAAAGCTAACATTAAAACCATCTTCTACTTACATCGGCTATTTTCTCAACAGCTGCATTTGCAACTAATGGAGTAAATCTTATTGGTGTATCTCCAGCTTCAAGAGCAATGGGTGGTATTGGTGTTGGTATGGAAGTTGGAGCAACTGATGCAGTATTTAGAAACCCAGCATGAGAAGATGGTTTTAATGTTAGCTTTGGCGGAATTCTATTTATGCCTGATGTAAAGGCTTCTGTTCCTACAGCAAATGTAAAAGAAACATCAGATTCTGATACTTTTACAATTCCAGAAGTAGCTATAGTAAACAAAATTAATGATCAACTTACAATTGGTATTGGTGCATTCGGTGTTTCTGGTATGGGAGTAGATTACAGAGATAAAGACCCTAATTTAAACAACTTATATACAAACTTTCAGTTTATGAGAATTATACCTGCTATTTCTTATGAAGTAATGCCTGGGTTTTCATTAGGTGGTTCTTTACATTTAGCATGGGGTTCATTAGATTTAGCTAAAGGTGCTTCTCAAGACTATGGATTAGGAGCCCAGGTGGGTATTGGTTATGATTTAGGTATGATATCTGTAGGTGCCGAGTATACATCAGAGATTGCTATGACTTATAAAAATGTTCAAGTAGTTTCAGGACAATATAGAGATTTAAAACTTACTCAACCTCAAGAGTTTGCAATTGGTGTTGGTGTAAAACCTATGCCAAACTTAAAAGTTGGTTTAGATATAAGATGGATAAACTGGTCAGACGCTAAAGGATATAAGGATTTTGGATGGGATGATCAATGGGTGTTTGCTCTTGGTGGTGAATATAAAATAGACAAATTAGCATTAAGAGCTGGATATAATTATGGAAAATCTCCTTTAGATGATATATATTTACCTGGCGTTCCTAATACGGATCCTAGATTTCAAAATGCATTCTTTAATGTAGTAGGATTTCCTGCTGTAGCAGAGCATCACTTTACATTTGGTGGGGGATATCAATTTACTAAACACTTTACTTTAAATGTTTCTTTTGTTTACTCTCCTAAAGCCGATGTTAAGTTTGTAAATGGTGGAACAACTGTAGTAAAATCCGAAATGACTCAAACATCTATAGGTATTGGTTTAGACTGGAATTTCTAATAAGAAAGCTTGAGGGGAGGTGTGGGGGCCTCCCTGCAAAGATTTAAGGAAGATAGGAGGAATAGAATGAAAAAGATTGCATTAACTATAGCAGGATTAGTTTCATTTGCTGGAATTTCCTTTGCTCAGCCTGCATTTATGTCTCCTGAATATGCTAAAGAATTCTGTGATTTATGGAACAAAACTGATGAACTCACAGAAGGGCTAGCAAAATGGTCTAAAAATGTTAGAGAAGGAAAAGAATACAGAAGTATTCAATTTTATAGAACAGATTGTGGAGGACAGGAAAAAGCTATAGAAGTCCACATAGTTAATAAAGATGGAAAAGCTGTTTGTATATATGGAGGAAAAGCTGTTGATCCAAATCCAGACTTTCTAATGTATACAACTACTGAAAAGTGGAAAGAACTTGCAGATGGAGAATTTGGATTTATGGGTATGGGTATTATGACAAAAATGACTTTTAAAGGTTCTAAGATAGAAGCTATGCAAAATATGGGACCTTTTAAAGCGTTTCTTTTAAATCTTGGTAAAGTTCCTCATACAGACGCATGTCCGTAATTCGAATTTTTTCCTTAGAGGGCTTTCGCCCTTATTCATTTCTTTTTTTATACTAGTATAAAAAAATTCAAATGAAATATTTTCTAATATATCCTATATTAATTCCTACTTATAAATCCTAATTAGGAGAAAAAATGGCAAATATATTTCCGGGAATTTTTGTTCCTTTAGCAATAGCTATTTTATCTATGTTATTGGCAAGTACTGATTTTATTCAAAATACACTACATTTTAGCTCATTAATTTTAGCAATATTAATAGGGGTTATAATTGGAAATATTTTTAAGTTTCCAGAAAGTTTCAAGCCGGGTATAACTTTTGCTTTAAAGAAAATTTTAAGAATTGCTATAGTATTTTTAGGTTTTAGGTTAACTTTTCAAAATGTAATGGAAGTAGGTTTAATTGGTTTAATAGTAGATACAATAATGCTAGTTGGAACATTTTTACTTGGGGTTTGGGTTTCTAAAAGGATTTTTGGTCTTGATGATAAGATGTCTTATCTAATTTCCTCTGGTAGTTCTATATGTGGAGCGTCTGCTGTATTAGCTACTGCTCCTGTAGTTAAGGCAGAAATGCATCATGCAGCAATGGCTGTAGCAACAGTAACAATTTTTGGAACTATTTCTATGTTTATATACCCTCTTATTTATAAAGCGGGACTTTTACCTGGGTTTAATGATATTCTTTACGGTATATGGGTTGGTGCTTCTGTCCATGAAGTTGCTCAAGTTGTAGCTGCAGGATTTGCAATATCAGAACCTGCAGGTAATACTGCTACCATTGCAAAATTAACAAGAGTTATGATGCTTGCTCCTCTTTTAATAATATTAAGCTTTTATTTAGCAAAAAAACAAGCAACTCATGGAACAGGAACAACTCTAAAAGATATACCTATTCCTTATTTTGTTTTTGGATTTATAGCTATGGTTGGGATTAATTCATTAAATATTATTCCTTCTAATGTGGTTTCAACTATAAATTACATAGATGGATTTTTATTAACTGTAGCTATGGCTGCTATGGGTATGGAAACCAATATAAATAAAGTAAAAGGTGTAGGGATGAAACCTATTTATGCAGCTGCAGTTCTTTTTGTATTCTTACTTGTAGGAGGAGTTATTGCTGTAAAATTGGTTCATAATATACTTGCTTAAAATAAAATTTGAAATATATTTATTCAACAACTGAATATGGGGGCGATTCGGGTTCGACGGGAACGGTTACGCTGGGTAAGCAGGCCGGAGAAGGATACTCCGTAAAAAACCAAACAACAACAATTCCCGAACGCGAAATCGCTCTCGCTGCTTAATTAACGCAGCGACGTCCTCCTAAGTTTGCCCGTGGACTTAGGAAGGGCGACAGACACACGGGATAGGAAGATGCTAACCGCCCTGTAGGCATCTTCCGAACTTTTACAGGGCTTGCCTGTGGATACCCTGCCTGTGGGGTCGCCACAGGTGAAAATCAAACACAGGCTAAGCCTGTAGAAAGCCCATGCAACGGCCGTTCTCGGACAGGGGTTCGATTCCCCTCGCCTCCATTAATATCTGGCTAAAAAAATTTCTCCCTATAGTTAAAACCATTTTCTTTTATCAAGTTTACATTTTAAATAATTTTCATGGTTTGATTTTGTATTATACTTTTATTTGGTAGCTTAAAATTTAGGAGTATAGTTTTGCATATAGAGAGTATAAAAAACAAAAAAAATATACTCTTTATTACTATCGTATTAAACCTCATTATAGTAATATCTCAAATAATAGCAGGAATTTATAGTCATTCTATATCCCTTATTACAGATGCTATTCATAATTTTCAGGATGTAGTTTCTTTAATTATTGCTTATGTAGCTATTGTTTTTATGGCAAAGAAGCCTACTCCAAAGATGACCTTTGGGTATAAAAGAGCAGAAAGTATTGCTGGATTTGTAAATTCGGCAGTTTTAATAGGAGCTATTATTCTAATAATCATAACAGGTATAGAAAGGCTTTTTTCCCCTCAACCTGTTGAAAGTGTTATTGTGATAATCGTTGGAGCTATTGCTTTTGTTATTAATTCTATTTCTGCATATTTACTTGGTTTTCATTCCCATAACCATAATCATCATAGCGAGTGTCATCATCATGATGAAGAAGACCTTAATATAAAATCTGCATATTTACATCTTTTGAGTGATGCTGTTATTTCTTTAGGAGTTGTAATTGGTGGAATAGCTATGTATTTATTTTCTATTTACTGGATAGACCCTGTTTTATCAATTATATTTTCTATTTATATTTTAAAAGAGACTACACCTGTTTTTAAAAAGAGCCTTCGTATACTTATGGAAGGAATTCCCGAAGAATTTAATCATAATTTAGTTATAAATGAAATTAGAACTTTCCCAGAGATTATAGACATCCATGATATTCATATATGGGCATTATCCTCAAAAGATATATATCTTACAGGGCATATTGTTGTAGAAAATAAAGAGATTTCACAACTTGAAAATTTAATAAAAGATTTAGAAAAAAAACTTTCCCAGTTTGGAATAAACCATATTACTGTTCAGTTTGAAACGAAAAATTTTAAATGTGAAGTAAAACATTAAAAGAGGGCAGAAAGCCCTCACATTTTAATTTTCTGATTTTTTAAGCAATAAGGTAGTTATAGTTCTGACAGGAAAACCTGTTCCACCTTTAGGATGGTAATACCAACCAGATGTTGTATGAGCAGGTCCTGCTATGTCTATATGAACCCAAGGTGTTTTTTCAGGAACAAATTTTTCAAGGAATAATCCTGCAGTAATAGCACCACCATATCTTGATTTTCCGATATTATAAACATCTGCGTTAGGAGGTTTTATATCTTCTCTTAACATATCGTTAAATGGTAGTTGCCACATCCACTCACCAGTTTTTTTGGAAGTTTCTAAAACTTCATTTATTGCTTTTTGATTATTTCCCATTACCCCTGCAGTATATTCTCCAAGGGCAACAACACAGGCTCCAGTTAAAGTCGCCATGTCTATAATTAAGTCTGGGTTTTGTTCTGATGCATAGCATAATGCGTCTGCTAGTGTTAATCTTCCTTCTGCATCTGTATTTCCAACCTCTATAGTTACACCATTTTTAGCTGTTAATATGTCATCCGGTCTGTAAGATTTACCATCTGGCATATTTTCTGCTGCTGCAATAATTCCATGAACCTCTATACCTTCAGGTTTTAGTTCTCCCAGTGCTTTAAATATCCCTAAAACTGCACAAGCTCCGGATTTATCTGCTTTCATCCATCTCATATAGTCTCCAGGTTTTATATTTAAACCACCACTATCAAATGTTAAACCTTTACCAACAAGGGCAACTTTCTCTTTAGGGTTTTTCCCTTTGTAAATTAAATGTATAAACCTTGGTGGATTTGCACTTCCTCTTGCTACTGCAAGATAAGCTCCCATTCCCATTTTTTCGCATTCTTCTTCGTCATATATTTTGACTTCAAATCCATATTCTTTTGCTAAGCAAGTTTTTCTGGATTTATAACATTAGCAGGAGTGTTTACTAAATCTCTTGAAAAGTTTTGAGCTTCCGCTAATATTTTTCCTAACTTAGCTTTTTCTTCAGCCTTAGCTTTATTTTTTCTTGAAACCCTTAGAATTAGAGTTTTTACTTCAAAATCATCTTTTTTAGATTTATATTTGTCGAATTTATATCCGCCTAAGATTGCACCTTCTACAAAAGCCTGTGATACTTCATCTTCATTTTCTTTAGTTTGAGAAGCAAAGGAATTTACATCTATTAAAATTTTTGAAGCGTTAATATTTTTAGAAAATCTAACTGCAGAAGAAGCAACTCTTCTTGCTATGTCTAAATCTGCATCTTTTTTAGAACCTGCACCGATTAAAACAATATATTCTGCTTTTAAATTACCAAAGGTTGGAACAGCTAAAGTTTTACCTATTGAACCATCAAATTTTTGTTGTTTTTTTAGCTTAGATATTCCACCATTTAAAGCATTATCTAGCTTTTGAAGATCTTCTTCAAATTTTTTTGTTTCTTTGAATATAGGAATAAATAAGGCATCTACTTTATTTGTTGTAAAAACTCTAATTCTAAGGGTTTCAAGAAAAAATAAAGCTAAGGCTGAAGAAAAAGCTAAGTTAGGAAAAATATTAGCGGAAGCTCAAAACTTTTCAAGAGATTTAGTAAACACTCCTGCTAATGTTATAAATCCAGAAAAACTTGC
>QNYP01000105.1 GCA_003978675.1 Hydrogenothermus sp. | reverse complement strand
GTAAGCAGATTATGTAAAAATGCTTTATGTTCCTCTGCAATCCCTTTTATAGCAAGTTTTGATTTTTTTCTATAAAATTAAATAGAGGGAAAATAAAAGTTTATGGAAAAAAATCAAAACTTGCTATAAAAGGGATTGCAGAGGAACATAAAGCATTTTTACATAATCTGCTTACAAACAATATAAATAACTTGCAACCATTTAAACTAAACTATAACCTTAGACTAAAAGGGAACGGACATCCTATAGATGAATTTTTTGTTTATAACTTTGGAGATTACTTTTTACTTGATACAAATGCAGACTCCCAAAAAATAATAGAAGAATTTTCAAAACTAAAACTCTCTATGCAGGTATTTTTTGAAGATTTAACTCAAAATTTAGAGCATATTTATATTTTTGGAGAAAATAGCACTGATTTTATAAAAGAAAAGTTTAACTTAGAAATAAATTCATTTGAGTTTAAATATAAAGATAATGTTTTAATTGCTAAAAATTTCCTAAGAGTTGGAGAAGAAGGATACGATATTATTGCCCATTCTGAAGAGATAAAAAAATTAATGAATGAATTAAATTTTATTTCTGAAGAAGAATTTGAATATATTAGAGTCAAAAATTGTATTCCAAGAGTTGGTAAAGAATTAAAAGAGGGATACTTACCTTTAGAAACACCTATATATAAATATGCAATTAGTTTTAACAAAGGTTGCTATGTGGGACAGGAAGCAATAGCAAGAGTTTATTTTAGAGGTAAAACTCCTAGAACTCTTGTAAAATTTGAAAACATAGATAATATTCAAGAAGGGGAAAAATTAGTTTTAAATGATAAAAAAATAGGAGAAATAACATCAGTTTGCAAAGATTTATCCCTTGGATATTTACTTAGAACATTTATAAAAGCAGAACAAGAAATAACCACTGAACAAGGAAAAAAATTAAAAATAATTGGTGAATGTAGTATAGATGAAAAAAACACTTGAAAAATATAAATCTTTAGAAGAGAGGAATTTAAGTTTATTAAAAAAAGAACTTCAAGAATTGCAACAAGAAATAGAAGATGTTGAATATCAAATAAAAGCTTTAAATGAAAATCTTTTGTCATTTGATTATAGGAATTTTCAATACATTTCTGATTTTCATTTGACAAATAGTTATATAAATAATCTTAGAAACCAAATCAAAGAATTGAACAATAAACTAAGAAGACTTTATAAGAAAGAAGAAAACTTAAAATCTAAAATAGTTGAGCTAAATGCAAAAATAAAAGCAGTCGAAAAATATATGGAAAAGCTAGAGAAAGAAAAGTCAAAGGAAATTCTAAAAAAAGAGGTTGCAATTATTGATGAGATTTTTAGTCGTAAGTTTAATGACAATTAGTTTATCAGTTTTTGGACAAACTGAAAAAAAAGAGATAGAGAAAGAAATTCAAAAACTACAAAAGCTAAGGGATGAAATAAAGCAATTAATACAAAAGAATGAAAAAACCTTAGAAAAAATAAAAAAACAGAGAGAGGAATTAGCAAAAGAAAAACAGCAGTTAGAAAAACTAAAAAAAGAAATCATAGATGAAAGGTACAAAAAATTAGCAAAAGTATTTGAAAAAATGGAGCCAGAGCTTGCAGGGGAAAAAATTTCTAATATGGAAGACCCAAAAAAGGCAGCTTACATTATATATAATATGAAAGAAAGTAAAGCAGGTGCAGTATTAGACAATACAAGTCCTGATATGGTAAATCAAATAGTTCAAATACTTACAGAGTTGAAGAAAAAAGAAAAAAACTAGCTTAATCAATCCATCTTTTTGTGATATCCCCATAACTATCAATTCTCCTATCTCTAAAAAATGGCCAAATTTTTCTAAATTCTTCTATTAATTTTAGATTTATAGGTTGCACAAGAACTTCTTCCTTATCTATAGAAGCTTTCTTTAAAATTTCTCCATATGGGTTTGCAATGAAAGATTGTCCCCAAAATTCTATACCTTCATTTCCATCTGGAGACGGCTCAAAACCTATTCTATTAGCTACTGCAACATAACAACCATTTGCAACTGCATGTCCCCTTTGAACAGTTTCCCAAGCAGTGTATTGGGATTTCCCGTATTCTTCTTTTTCAGAAGGTAGCCAGCCTATAGCAGTAGGATAAAACACAATATCAGCACCTTTTAATACAGTTAATCTTATAGCCTCTGGATACCACTGATCCCAGCATATTAAAGTGCCAATATTAGCATATTTAGTTTTAAAAACCTTATATCCTAAATCTCCAGGGGCAAAATAAAACTTCTCATAAAAATGTGGATCATCAGGAATATGCATTTTTCTATATATACCTAAAAAACTTCCATCTGCATCTAAAATAACAGCAGTATTGTGATAAAGCCCTTTAGCCCTTTTTTCAAATAAAGATGCTATTATTACAACTTTTTTTTCTTTTGCTATAGTAGACAAAATTTTTATAGTTTTATTATTCTCATTGATCTCCTCTGCTAAATCAAAATAATCCCAATTTTCAATTTGACAAAAATATGGGGTTAAAAATAACTCCTGAGTACAAATAATCTGTGCATTATTTTTTACAGCTTCATCTATCATAGAAATCGTTTTATCTAAATTTTCTTTTTTTGTTTTTTCGGCTTTCATCTGCAATAAAGCAATATTAACTTCCATCTACTTTCCTCTTTTTGATTTGAAAAATTCTTTTAGTATTATAGATGCTTCTTCAACAGGAATAAACTCATAATCTACTCTAAATGGAAGTTTATTATCATCTAATATATGGTATTGACTAATTATTGCCCCTTCTTTTTCATTTTTTGCTAAAAAATAAACCTTTTTTATTCTAGACTGTAAAATAGCTCCAACACACATTAAACAAGGTTCTAAAGATACCCACATTTCACAATCATCAAGTCGCCAGTTTTTTAATTTTTTTGAAGCTTTTTGTATAGCATCAATTTCTGCATGTAAAATTGCATTATTTTTAGTTATTCTTTGATTATGTCCCTTAGTAATAATCTCACCATTTTTAGCTATGACAGCTCCAACGGGAACTTCATCTTTTTTGTATGCTTTTTTTGCTTCTTCTAAGACTTCTTTTATAATTAAATCCATAATTATATATTAATACATAGGTTTAAATGTTTTTGGAGATAATCTAGAAGCAGTTTTTACTAAGATAGAAACAAGTTCATCTTGTACTTTTTTTAAAAAAGCTAGGAACTCTTTGTCCTTTATTCCATAAATTTTAGCAATTTCTTCAATATCTTCAGCCATGACTTTAACTTTAGTTCCTTCTACTAAAACAGTTATTCTACATGGAATAAGATTTCCAATTTCTTTGAACTTCCTTACACCTTTACTAAGGTAATTTTCTTGACATATAAGATGGGTTTTATAAAAAGTTTTAAGGTTTGAAGTTTTATCAACATTTATAGTTGTAACAATATCCCATTCTGCTTTATATATTTCCTCTACTACAATGGCATTAACCAATTTAGGAGATTTATTCTTAATAATAATGTAATAGTATCCATTATCATGTTGGACATCATCTTCATACGAATAAACAGATACAGTTAGTAGAAGAACCAATACTAAAAGCAACTTTAATTTTTTCATAGTAACTCCCCCAAAATTTCACTTCTACTTCTGAATATAGGAATATATTTAGCTATTTGCAATATTTTTATATAGTTTTTTTAATTTTTCTACTAATTTATCTATATTCTCTTTAGTAGCAGCAGAAACAGGGATAAATTCGTATCCTCTTTTATTAAATTCTTCTTTTAGTGTATCTAAATAAGACCGGTCAGATAAAATATCAATTTTATTTCCAACAATAAGTTGAGGTTTTTCCAGAAGTTTTTCGCTATATGAACCTAATTCCTTATTTATAGCTTCAAAGGCTTCTATAGGTTCTCTTTCTCTAAAATCTGAAACATCTATAACATGAAGTAAAAATTTAGTCCTTTCTATATGCCTTAAAAACTCATGTCCAAGACCTGCTCCTTCAGATGCTCCTTCAATTAGTCCAGGAATATCTGCCAAGACTAAAGATTTTCCTATATCAAGTTGTAAAACTCCAAGCACAGGAGATAATGTAGTAAATGGATAGTCTGCTATTTTTGGTCTTGCATGAGATAAAACAGATATCAATGTAGATTTACCAGCATTTGGAAAACCAATAATTCCAACATCGGCAATTAATTTAAGCTCTAGTTCTATCCATTTTTCTTCTCCTTTTTCTCCTTCTTCTGCATAATCCGGAGCTTGATTTGTGGAACTTTTAAACATTGCATTACCTTTTCCACCTCTACCACCTTTTGCTACAACTACCCTTTGTCCTTCCTTTGTTAAATCTGCAATTAGTTCTCCGGTTTCTGCATCTTTGACAATTGTTCCAACAGGGACTTTTAATATTAGATCAGGAGCATTTTTACCATGTTTGTTTGAACCTGAACCATGTTGTCCCCTTTCTGCTTTGTAATGTTTTTTATACTTAAAATCCATCAATGTTTGTAGTCTAGAATCAGCTTCTAAAATTACATCACCACCTTTTCCTCCATTTCCCCCAGCAGGCCCACCCATAGGAACAAATTTTTCTCTTCTCCAAGCTACACAACCATTTCCCCCATCTCCTGCTTTAACATAAATTTTAGCCTTATCTATGAATTTCATTTGTTTTACCTTTATAGTTTTTTAGTGAAGATTAAGATAATAAAAGATAGGAAATTTTCAAGTTTAGTGATGGTAAATTGAGGAAAGAGAGAGCAGAAAGCTCTCTATTATCTGACAGCCTTTTTAACTTTACCAGCTTTCATACATTTAGCGCAAACGTAAATTCTTTTTACAGTTCCATCTGGTAAAACAGCTTTAACTTTTTGTAAATTTGGTCTCCAAGTTCTTTTTGTAGTTGTAGCAGAGTGAGCTACTCTATTACCGTGAGCAGTTTTTTTACCACATATTTGACATACAGCCATTTACTAAATCCTCCTTAATTCATTACTGAAACAAATATTATACAATAAATTAAATAATAATGTATAATCCACATACTAAGCTTATTACTATTAGAAAATAGGCAATATTTTTTGTTAATTCTTTAGTTCCAAAAAGAAATACATATATAAATTTAAAAAAGCTATTAGAAATAACAGCAATTAAAATACCTTTTGTCGCAATTTCTATGCTAGAAGGATTTTCTTTTACTATATTAGCTAAAGAT
>QNYP01000106.1 GCA_003978675.1 Hydrogenothermus sp. | reverse complement strand
AATGATAATATAAGCAAATTAATTTCTATCTTATTTAATGCATATCAAGACCACCCAGAGTATGGAGAACCTACTGAGAAAGATGCTAGAAAATATATAAATTGGTTAAAAAGACATTCTACTTTGTTTAAAATTGTTTATGATAATGAAAATCCAATTGCTTTCCTAGTTGTTGATACAAATTGGATTGATAAATTTGATAAGAAAAATGTTGGGGAAATTCACGAGCTAGCTATAAGAAAAGATTATTGGGGAAAAGGTATAGGTAGTATGCTATTAGATTTAGCGTTTAAACATATAAAAGAGAAAGGATTAAGCACAGCAAGACTATGGGTCGGAGAAAAAAATAAAGAAGCAATTAAGTTTTATGAAAAGAAAGGTTTTTATCCTGTTCTTCAAGGTTGGGGCTGGATAAGGATGGAAAAGAAGCTATAAAGAATTTTTATCATTTTTTCAATTTCTTCGGTTGTAATATATTCCCTTTCTGTGTGTGCATCTTTAAGAGAAGAAAATCCAAAAACTACGCTTTTTATATTTTTTTTGTATAAATTTGAGGCATCAGTCCAAGATGGCATAATTCCAAAGTCTGGTTTTTTGTTCAGGGCTTTTTCATAGGCTATAGACAACAGGTTAGTTATTTTTTCATCTGCTAAATTCAAGAAATTTTCCACATCTATAGGTGCTATTTCTATTTCATGTTTGTGATTAAAGGCTAAATTCTTTAATTTAGACTCAATATTATTTATATCTTCATTTTCAAAAACTTTAACCTCTGCAAGAACCTTTGCATTTTTTGGAATTGCATAATATTCCCATCCACTTTGGAAATTTATAATGTTTACTGCTCTATTTAGATTTTTTTCTATGTCATTTATAAATTTAAAGGCTTCTTTTGCCGGATTATCAAATTTCTCAAACTCTGAAGCATGGCAAGATGGAGTAATTACATTTATTTCAAACTCATAAGTTCCCATTTGTTTCGTGCAGATTTTTCCATACGTAGGTTCTAAAACAATGGCATGGGTTATGTTATCTGCTATTTCCAACAGCTTCAAAGAGCCTAATGCACTATGATTTTCTTCATCTACGGTAAATGCTAAGGATACAGGAATTTCTTTATCAGGATAGTTTTCTTTAAATAAATCTAAAGCAACAATTAAAGAAGCTATCAACCCTTTTGTATCTGCTGTTCCTCTACCGATTAGTCTATTTTCTTGTTTTCTTAATGTAAATGGGTTTTCCATATCTATAGGTGGAACTGTATCTGTATGGGTATTTATAAGAATAGGTTTATCTTTTGGAAGATAAACTAAATTGTATTGTTGTTTTCCATTAACTTCTTTTGGAATAAACTGCTTTTTAAAAGGAATGTAGCTTAATCTATACTTTAGATATTCTTGAATTTCTGTGCAGTCTTCATAGCTTGGGATTGAAACTAGAGTTTTTAGTTCTTTTATTGCTTTTTCTATAATTTTATCTGTTATATTCATTCTTTAGAAAGCTCCTTACTTCGTTTTGTTGCAGATTCTACTGCGTTTATAACTGTATCCTTTAGTTTTCCTTTCTCTAGCTCATGTAATCCGTAAATTGTAGTTCCTGCAGGAGAAGTTACTTTATCCCTTAAAACTGCAGGGTGCTGTTTTGTTTCCATTAGCATTTTTGCAGTTCCAAAAACTGTTTGAGTTGCTAGCTGTAAAGCTTGCTGGTAAGAAAGTCCTTGTTTTACTCCTCCTTGAGCAAGGCTGTCTATAAATGTTAAAACATAAGCAGGACCACTACCAGAAAGACCTGTAATTGCGTCCATTAATTCTTCTTCTACAACTACACTTTTACCAAATGAATTTAATAGGTTTAGGGTCTTTTCTTTTTCTTCATCTGTAATATTTTTATCGAAAGCCACTCCAGTTGCACTTTCTCCAACCAATGCAGGAGTATTTGGCATAATGCGAACAATTTTCGCCTTCTGTGCAAATTTTTTAATTTTATTTATTTTTATTCCTGCTAAAACAGATATTAGAATTTTGTTATCCAAAAGATTACCTATAGGTGATAAAACTTTTTCTATATCTTTAGGTTTAGTTGCTAAAAATACAATATCTGATAATTTTACAAGTCTTTCATTATTATCTGTTCCTGCAACAGAGTATTTGTTAACTATATAGTCAATTCTTTCTTTGTTTTTATCTGAAACAATTATTTCATCAGAAAATATATCAGTATTTGATAATATCCCTTTTAATATAGCTTCTCCCATATTACCAATTCCAATAATTCCTATTTTAAACATACCTTCTCCTTTTGTTTTTATGGTTAATTTTTTTACCTTCTGACAATTTAATTATATCTATAACCTTGTTAACATTGTAATCCTGTAGATAATCTAGCATTTTTTCAAATACTTTTAATGTTATTTCTGCATCTGACATTGCTCTGTGTTCTTTTTTTAGTGGAATATTAAAATAGTATGCAAGTCCTGATAAGGATTTACTTTCAACTTCTGGGAAAATTTTTCTGGCTAAATTATCTGTGCATATAACTGGATTTTTTAAGTTGTTTCCAAAAAATTTGTTATTTAAATAATTTAAAAATGAGAAATCAAACTTTGCATTATGTGCAACGATAATTGTCCCTTCAATAAACTTTTTAAATAGAGGAAATACTGTATCTATCCTTGGTTGGTCTATAACTAATGCATTTGTTATGCCTGTTAATTTTGATATGTTATCTGGAATAAATCCTTCATCTGGCTTAACAAGGGAATGAAATTTGTCTACTACCATTCCCCCTTGATATTTTATTCCTGCAATTTCAATAATTGAACTATTTTCGGGATTAAAACCTGTTGTTTCTAAATCTAAAATAACGAAAGTAGCCTCATTTATAAATAAATTATGAAGCATTATTTTTCTTCCTTTAAATTAAATCTTTTAACAATATTTTTAAATATCCATGGGTAAAATAAACCTGTTATTATTGCAGTAAGAATTATAGATGATGCAACTTCTTCTGTAAAAGCTCCTGTGTCTAATCCTAAAGTTGCTATTGCTACGAGTAGTGTAAGAGGAACTGATAATGCAAAAGATGTTGCCAGAATTTCTTCTATAGAAAATTTTGCAAATATTAAAATAAAAGATGCAAAGAATCTAACTATTAGAATAAGTATAGAAAGTTTTAAAGCTAAAATTAAAACTTCTATATTTAAAAACTCGGTAATATCAAATTTTAAGCCTACACTTATAAAAAATATTGGAATTAAAAAACCATATCCCAAAGATGCGAGTTTTTCTGTTATTTCATGTCTTTCTTTAAATACCATTGCAAAAATCATTCCTCCAAAGAATGCTCCAATAATATTTTCTAATCCAAGTAAATTTGCAATAGCAACAAATACAAACATATTCATAAAGTTTGCCCTAACAGATGTTTCAGTAATGTCATTTGTTTTTAAAAATGTATTTACTTTCTCCGGATTCCACCATATATAAAGTCTAAAAAGGCTTAATGCTAAATATATCGTTGCAAAAAATAAAAATACAGCAAGTAAATGCTGAAGTGCTTTTAAAGAAATTCCATCTTTGTATATTACAAAAAATACAGTGATAGAAAGTAAACTTATTACTTCTCCAATACTTCCAATTATAAGCAAAGACTGTCCAAATGGTTTTGATAGTAAGTTGCTATCTTTTAAAACAGGATATAAAAGTCCTATAGCAGTTGCAAGTATTACAAGAATAAATACATTATTTAGTTTTAAATAAACTATAGTTAAAACAGAAAATATGAATGTTAGAATTACAACAAGAAGATAAACAAACTTTTTTCTTAATGGTGTTTTTTTTATACTTTCAAAATTTATTTCAAGTCCTGCAAGATACATTAATATGATAAAACCCAGTTCTCCTAAGAAGTTTAAAACTTCTGTTTCTTCTATTTTATCTTTGAAAAATATTCCAATTGAAAGTCCAAATAAGATTTCTGCAACAGGTGAAGGTAAGTTTAATTTCCTACTAAGAAAAGGCATTAAAAATGCACCTATAGAAACAAGCATTAGTAAAACAGCTTCTATATTACTCATTAATGTCCTCTATAGGTATCAAGAGAGAAGATTTTCCACTTTTTTTCATGATTAGATATTGCACATGTGGGTTAAAAAATGAAATTTTTTGCCTTTTATAAGACATAATTAGTAGAGGGTTTTCTATACCTTTTAAAAATTTTAAAGTTTTCTTTACAGGATTTCCTTCAAAAAGCTCAAAATTCATAGAAGTTTTATAAATACTTTCAAAGTCAGATACTATACTATTTACCATCTCAAGATTTTCATTTTCCTTTTCTCCTCTTAATTCTTTAGGCATAGCTGTGTAAATTGTTTGTATATCCACTTTTAGCATCCTTGATATCTCAACTGCTACTTCTAGTGTGTAAGCAGGATCTTCACTGTTTAAAATAGCAATTACTTTTTCATATGGATATTTATTGTTTAATATTAAAAATGGTTTATCTGATTCTTCAAATATTCTTTTTATACTTAATTTTTCAAAAAATGATAGATTTTTATACGGTATAGCAACAAAGGCAATATTGTTTGGGTATTTAAATAGAGATTTTATACTATTTACATTGCTTTTTATTTCTAACTTCTCAGCAAAGAGACTTTTTAGAAATGTTTCGTCTTCTTTAGTTAAAGTATAAGATTTATATGGAAAAATAAAAACTTTATCTGCTTTAATGTCTTTTACAAAGTAAGCAAGTTCTTTCGTAAGTTCTTTAAATTTTTTTGAGTATGGTGCTACAATATGGTTTCCAAACTGCAATGGAAATTGGGGAATTCCTTTAAGCAAGATATTTACTAGGTTGTCTAAAACTTTTGGTTCTCCCATTAAAATAACTTTGTCGCCTACTTTTATTCTTTCTTTCCCTGAAGGTAAAATTAATGTATCATTTCTATAAATTGCTCCAACTTTCCATCTAGATGGTCTTAGATATCTCAAAGGTCTATCAACAATGTGTGAACGGGAAAGAATATTAACTTCAACAATTTCTTTGTTTCCTAAACCTATATTTGTAGCATATTTTACATTTTTTTCTATTAAGGAAATAACTGTATTAACAACTAAAGAGGCAGGCTTAATTATATTTATATTTTTGCAATCCTTTAATTTTTCTCCTTTTTCTTCATTATATAAAAATACAGTGGTAGAAATTTCTAGCTCAAAAACTTCATTTAGAATTCTGCAAGCTTCTAAGGAAACATCTGTATCTTTTATTGTCAGGATTATGTGAAATACATTTTCAAGGTTTATTTTTTTCCATGTTAAAATGCTACTTGCATCTCCAACTACAGATTCAATTTCTGGATAAACAGATTTTAAGGATTTTAGCTTTTCTTCTTTAATATCTACTATTATTAAATTCCAGTTTTCGTAAAGAGCTTTTATAAGCTCCCTTCCAAAATACCCCGCTCCAAAGATTATTATGCTTTTTTTGTTTTTATCCATTGTTAAAAAATTAAATCATATAACTAAATTTTTTAA
>QNYP01000107.1 GCA_003978675.1 Hydrogenothermus sp. | reverse complement strand
GCTCTAAAGCTACTTTCATAAAACAAGCTTTAGAGCTAGCAAAGAGGAGGAAAGGATTAACCCATCAAAATCCTACTGTAGGAGCTGTAATAGTAAAAGATGGAAAAGTAATAGGTAAGGGTTATCATAAGAAGGCTGGTATGCCTCATGCTGAAGTAGAAGCTATAAATGATGCGTTAAGTAAAGGATATTCTTTAGAAAACTCTACTATTTATATAACTTTAGAACCTTGTTGTCATCATGGAAAGACACCTCCATGCACTGATGCGATAATTAGACATAAGATAAAAAATGTTGTTGTTGCTACTTTGGACCCAAATCCGTTAGTAGCAGGAAAAGGAATAGAAATTTTAAAAAGTAAAGGTATTAATGTTTATACAGGAGTTTTAGCAAAGGAAGCTAGGAAATTAAATGAGGACTTTTTTATCTTTATAAAAAAGAAAAGGCCATTTATTCATTTGAAATTGGCTCAAACCTTAGATGGAAAGATTGCAACATTTACAGGAAGTTCTAAATGGATAACAGGAGAAAAGTCTAGAGAATATGCTCATTTACTTAGAAAACATTCATCTGCAGTTATGGTTGGGGTTAATACAGTTTTAAAAGATAATCCATCTTTAACTGTCAGACATTTAAAAACAGAAAAGCAACCTATAAGGATACTAATAGATAAAGATTTAAAAACTCCAAAAAATTTTAATATTTTTAATAGTGATGCTAAGACTATTATATTTGTTTCAGAAGAGCTTAATAAAGAAAAACTTAATGAGTATGAAAGTCCACATATAGAGTTTGTTAGACTTTCCCTTTTAAATGGAAAATTTAAACTTTCAGACATACTAGAAGAACTTTACAAAAGAGATATAATGCATATTTTAGTTGAGGGAGGAAGTAATTTAATAACAGGGTTTTTAAAGGAAAACCTATTTGATAAATTATCTATTTTCATTGCTCCTAAAATAGTAGGAGAAGAAGGGATATCTTCAGTAGGTAAATTAAATATTGATTATATTCCCAATGCTATAAAACTAAAAAGGGAAAAAGTTAGAATTTTTGATGAAGATGTTTACTTAGAACTTTATAATCCTCACTCTTTTGATGAAATTTTTAAGACATGAAATACTCTTTCAAATGTAGTCCATAAAGCTCCTGTAAATATGAGTAAAACTCCTATTTCTAAATATCCTGTAATTAATGCTATTATTAAAATTATTAATCTTTCTGGTCTTTCAAAAATACCAATTTTACAGTCTAAACCAAGCCCTTCTGCTCTTGCCCTTGTATAACTAACTAAAAACGAAAATAATATAGCTCCCATTGTTATTAAGAAAAATATTATGTCATTTCTAAAATAGTAAGCTAACGCAAATAGTGGCAGAAAATCTGCTATTCTATCTACCGTTGAATCTAAAAAGGCTCCAAATTTAGTAGTTTTGTTTGCTTTTCGCGCTAGCGTTCCATCCATTGCATCAAAAATTGCTCCAATTGCTAAAATTATCCCTGCTGTGAAAAATTGTTTTGTAAATATAAAGTATGTTCCAAAGCTTGTTATAATTAATCCTGTAATTGTTAATAAATTTGGAGATATATTTAATTTGTCAAAAACATATACAACAGGTGAAATTACTTTTTCAAAATGTGGTTTTATATTCTTTATAATTTGACTCAAGTTAAAACTCCTTCTTATTGCTTTAATGCTTTTTTCGCTTCTTCTATGTAATTTTTAACTCTTTTTAAATCTTTCATTCCCGGTTTTACTTCTAGCTTAGATGAAGCATCTACTCCAAAAGGGTTAAATTCTTTTATAAGTCTGTAAACGTTTTCATCTGAAAGTCCACCTGATAATATAAATTTGTCTGTTATATTTGAAACTTTTTTGACTAAATTCTTATCTATTTGTTTACCTGTTCCTCCATATTCTCCCTTTTTAAAAGCATCTATTAAAACCAGATAACCTTCTTTTGAAAATTTTTCAATATCTTTTAATGATTTTTCATCTTTTACTCTTATTGCTTTTATAACTTTTTCTTTATCAAATTGCTTAACAAAATCTAAACTCTCATCTCCATGAAATTGAACTATATCCGCTATATTTAAAAGTTCTTCAATTAGGTTCTTTTTAAGATTTACAACAACTGCAACAAGTTTTACTGGGTAGTTTTTTAGTATGTTTTTTATTTTTTTTATCTGGGATATATCTATATGCCTTGGACTTTTTTCAAAATGTATTACTCCAATATGAGTAGGTTTCATTTTTGCTATTTCTAAAGCTTGGCTTTCTGTAGTTATTCCGCAAACTTTTATAAAGCTCATTTTAAGTATACTTTCAAGAGAATTTTATCTTTATTATACAGCTTTACCATTGAAATTTTACCGGAATTATATGAGTATTCTACTTTATAGTTTTCCCATTTTATATATTTCACTTTTGAGTTTTTTTATATAAAATTTAATATTGTTTTTTCTTAAAACTGTATAGCCATTTTCACAGCTAATACCTGATATTTTATTTTTATAAATTTTTGCAGTAAGAATTTCTTCCAGTGTTATAGGTAGTTCTTTTATAAAGTTTAATTCTTCTGGAATAGAATTTCTGTCAAATTCTCCTATCTTTTTGCCAAAAGGGGTAAATATTTTAAGTTTAGATTGTTTGAATAAGAATAACACTGGTGTTGACTTTATATATGCAGTTCCTTTTATTTTTAGATTTTTTGGTTTTTCATTTAGAAAAATCTTATCTAAATTCGTTTCACAGGTTTGTTTTTTTACAGAACAACTGTAGTTTATTGAGAAACAAATAATGACAATTAGTAATATCCTTACCATTTTAGATTTTTAAGTCTTTCTTTTATTTTTTCGGTTATTCCTTTTTCAGGTTCCTTGTTCAATTCTTCTAAAAGTTTTAGAGCTTTTTCATAAACTGATTTTGCTTTTGATTTTTCTCCTAGTGCTTCTAAAATTCTTCCATAATGGTAATTTATTACTGGGTCATCTGACATTTTTTCATAGACTTTTAGTATATATTCAAGAGCTTCTTCTAGTTTTCCTTTTTTAAATAATCCCCATGCTAAGCTATCTAAATAAGCTGGATGATCTGGCTGAAGCTGTAAAGCTCTTTTAACTAGTTTTATGCCTTTGTCTATATCTATATTTCTGATTATGTAAGAGTATCCAAGATAATTTAAAACATCAGGGAAATTTGGTCTAAGTTCTAACGCTTTTTTTAAATGATATTCTGTTTTTTTCCAATTATCTAAGTTATCGTAAGCAATTGCTAAGTAATAATGTAAAACTGGATTATTAGGAAATTTCTTTAAAGCTTCCTGTAAAACCTGAATCACTTTTTGATAGTTCCCTTTTAACTCATAAATTTGGGATAATGCTGTATAAAGCTGGTAATCATCTGGATTTAGTCTTATGGCTTGTTTTAATTCTTTTATTGCCTTATTGTATTGTTTTAATTGTATATAAACTGTTGCTAGTCTTTCGTAAATTTCTGTATTTTCTGGTCTTAACTGTTTTGCTTTTTTATAGTGTTTTATTGCATTTTGGTAGTCTTTAGCTTCTTCATATGCCATTCCCAAAATAAAGTGATATTCAAAATTGTTTTTGTATTTATCTTTTAATTTTTCTAAGGTTTTTATGAATTCATTTACTTTTCCAAGCTTTAGATATAAAAAGAATTTCTTTAATAAAACATCTTTACCTTTTGGATTTAGTCTTATGATTTTATCTATTACTTCTTTTGCTTTTTCATACTGATTTGTATCCACATAAAGTTGAAACAGTCTATTTAGTGCATCTAAATTTTTAGGGTATTTTTTCAATACTTCTTTGAGAAGTTTTTCTGCTTTTTGATAATCTTTTGTTTCTTTATAAAGCTCTAATAAAATTGTATATCCTTCTTTGCTTTTATACTCTGGGGTTTCTTCTAGGATTTTTATAGCTGTTTTTAAATCTCCTTTTAAAATGTAAATTCTTGCTAAAGCATAGGCTATTTTATGCCTTCTTTCCTTTAAATACTGGTCTTTATCAGCTTCTTGTAAAAGTTCTTTGAGGAATTTAATACTTTCTTTTGATGTATCCCCTTTTTTGAAAATCCATTGGACTTTTAATAATTTAAGTTTTACATCATTTGGATATTTTTTTAAAGCTTTTGTTAGATATTCATTTGCTTTATTAAAAGAGTTTATTTTGAGTAGTAATTCAACTACATAAAAATAGTCTTTCTCTGTATTATATTTAGACAAATATTCTTCTATTGTTTTATAAAATTTTTTTATTTTCAGTTGTTTTAGGTATATATTCATTAATTCTTTGTAAATTTGTCTATTTTTTGGAAGTATTTTTTTAGTTTTTTCACAAAGTTCTTCCGCAGATTTAAAGTCTTGGTTTAGGTATGCATATTTACACATTACATAGTAAAAATAAGGATTATCTCCTCTAACAGATGCACAACTTGTATAAAAGAAAACAGCAAAGGTTAAAAAAAAGTATATAAAAAATTTATTCATTTTTTCTCCTAACTATTAAGACTGGAGAAGGAGCATTTTCCACAATTTTTTGGGCTGTTGTTCCCAAAAACAATCTTTTTAGTGAAGAACTTTTCCTTTTTCCAAGAACAACAAGGTCTGGATTATATTTTTCTATTTCTTCTAAAATTGCTTCCACAGCTGGTTCTTTTAGTATTTCAAAAAATGCTGAAATTCCCTTTGAGTTTAAGTCTGAAACTATTTCTTGAAGTATTTGTTTTTTCTTTTCTTCAATTGTCTTATATACACTTTTTATATGGGCAAATTTTATATCTGTATCTGCGTGAACTATAAATATTTCTCCATTTGTTGATACAGCAATTTCTTCTGCAGTTAATAATGCTTCTTTTGAGTTTGGTAAAAAGTCGTATCCTACAAGAAGTTTTTCTAATTTATCTATTTGCTTTCCTTTTACAATAAGAGTTGAAACTGGGGATTTATTTATCAGTTTTTCAGAAACACTTCCTAAAAGAAATTTGTCTATAAGTCCTTTTTTATGACTACCAATTACTAATAAATCTGTTTCTTTTTCTTCTATTAAATCTAAAATTGTGTCTATAATATTACCTACTTCAACAATTGTTTCTACGCTATAGCCTTCATTGGATAAATCTGATGCATATTTTTCTAATTTTTCCTTTGCTTCTTTTTGGAGCTCTTTTTCTAGCTCTAAAAGAATAGATAGTTCTTCTGCTTCAAGAAAAGTATCAGGTTCAACAGATAAAACAGGCATAGGGGGTTCAATGATTGTGGTTAAATATAGCTTTGCCCCAAATATGCCTGCGATTTGTTTCGCAGAATTTATAACTGCATCTGAAATTTCTGTTAAATCAACTCCAACTAGGAGTTTTGAGAATGACATCTTTTGCATATTCCATTAAACCACCAGCTTCTTGGATTTTTCTAAGGTCTTCAGGTAGAGGTTTTATTTTGTATTCTTTTCCTTTTGTTAGGTTTTTAACAATTCCTTTTTCCATATCTATTTCTAATTCGTCTCCTTCATCTGTTTCTCTTGCTATTTCTGGAGATTCTATAATTGTCATACCAAGGTTAATTGCATTTCTGTAGAAAATTCTTGCAAAAGATTCTGCTATTATTGCCGAGACTTCAGCTCCCTTTATAGCAAGTGGTGCATGTTCTCTAGAAGAACCACAGCCAAAGTTTTTCCCACCAACAATTATATCTCCAGGTTTTACTTTGTTAGGAAATTCTGGGTCTGCATCTTCCATAACATGTTTAGCAAGTTCTTTTGGGTCTGTTGTTATTAGGTATCTAGCTGGAATTATTTCATCTGTATTTACATCATCTCCGAATTTCCAAACTCTTCCTTTTATAGCCAAAGAAACAGATGAAGGAGACGAATTAGAAATAGATATGGAAAAAGGAATTGTTAAAAACCTAACAAAAGGAAAAGAATACAAAATAAAACCTCTACCTGAAGACCTTAGAAAAATCCAAGAAGCTGGTGGTTTAATGGAATATGCAAAAG